>JBELHE010000020.1:13740-20867 GCA_042091575.1 Cryomorphaceae bacterium | reverse complement strand
TCTTTTTTTAAAAGTTTTTCTACAATCGTTTTTTGAATATATGTAGAACCATGACAAGTTATTTCAACTGATTCATCTCCAGTGAAAGATTTACCCTTTTCAAAAACAGAGACCAAAATTTCATCAACTACTTGATCATTTGAAATAAATTCTCCAAAATGAAGGGTATGGGACTTTTGATCAACTAATTTTTTTTTCTTGAGTGTTTTAAAAAAGGGCTGGAACTTAGAAATAGCATTTGGCCCAGAAATCCTAATTATTGAAATGGCACCCATCCCAGCTGGAGAAGATATTGCAACAATGTCATCATTAATTTCCATTACTAAATTTTCTTTGTAAATGTAGCTCTCCTTTTATGAAGAGTGCTCTCATAGTTTTTCCAAAAAGCTTGAATTGCTTTATTTTCAACTAGCTCTGGATTAGTTTCAACTTCAAGAATTCCTCTATTGTTAAATGTTTGCTGTAATTCATTAAAAATAACTGCCGTTGCTCCTTTGTTTTGATACTTTGGATCAACTCCAATTAAATAAAGAGAAACTTTATCATTGTAATGTTGAGCTTTGAAAAGATGAAAATATCCAAAAAACCCCATCTTTCCATTTATCTTTTTTAAAGCACGAGAAAATGATGGCATTGTAATTAAAAATGCAATTAAATTTCCGTCTTTATCTAAAAGACATTTTATAAAATCAGGGTGAATATATTTTATAAACTTTTCTTTATAAAAATCAATTTGATATTGTTTTATCGTAACGTAAGTTTGAAGATTACTGTATGTTACATTTAGTAATTCAAACATTTTATCTACATATGGAAGGATTTCATTTGTGGATTTAAAGTTTATAACCTCAAGCTCATATCTTTTTTGAATAATTCTAGCAAATTTTTTTACTTTTTCAGGAGCTTCTTCCTCAGAAAAAATTTTGATTTTATACTCTACCCACTCGGCTAACTGCTTGAGCTTTAATTCAAGAAGATGTTTTTTTTGGTAAGGATAATGATACCAGGTTATCATTGTATTTAATTCATCATATCCATATGTTAATAATCCAGCTTTGTCCATGTTTGAAAAACCTACTGGGCCCTCAATAAATTTTAACTTTCTTTGTTTCCCGAATTCTAAAACCTTTTCAATCAAAATCTTACTCACATCAACATCATCTATGGTGTCGTACCATCCAAATCTTAATTTATTTTTTTTCTGCTCCGTTATTTCAACCCAATTTACAATTGCAGCAATTCTTCCAACAATATTATCATTTTCGTCATATGCCAAATAAAATTCTGCTTCTGCATTTTTAAAAACAGGGTTTTTTTCAATATTTATTGCTTCTATTTCTTCTTTGATAATTGGTGGAACCCAATACTTACAATCTTTATAAAGTTTAAAAGGAAACATTACAAAGTCTTTAACTTGCTTTGGGTTTTTTACAGTAACTATCTTTAACATTAGAATATTATAAATTTCTTTCTACTTGGTTTATTTGCTTTTTGAATTTGTTTTTTCTCTTGTCTTGATTGTCTTTTATTTTGTTTTCCTGCTTTTTTAGAATCTTTTTTATTGCTTTTTTCTATACTATTCTCTCTCTTAATTTTTTCTCTAAATTCTTTCAGGTTCAATCTATCAATTGGTAATTTATCTTTGTGCCAATCTAAACGTTTTGAAAATCCAAGGTCAATATAACTATTTGTAGGGGTGTTTTTAAAACTTCCTCCAAAGTTTAAATCAACTTGTAGGTTTTTTGTAAAAAGATTAGCTATACCAAATTTAAAAAAGTTGTCTGAATATATTTTATTGTCAATGATTTGATATTCAGCGAATACACTCCACCTTGGATTACTTAAATTATGTGTTAATGTGAAAATATAATTTATCTTATTGTAATCCGAGCCGATATTTTCTAGTGAAATATTATTAACTATAACCCATCTACCTAAAAAATGATTTTGTGTAACTATACCTAAAAATGGAGAAAAAGTATTTTGATCTTTGTAGCGATAATATTCTTGCTTTAAGTTAAAATATTGGTCGTCAAATTGAATTTTTTTATTGAATAAGTAATCCCCACCAACAACAATTGAGAATGCTGGAATTAAGTCTGTCCATTTAATTTTATTATTTGATCTCCAACTGTAAAAATCTTCACTATGCCATTTTTTATTTTTAAAAGGATCGAAAATCAAATATTTCAAACCTATTGAATGTTCAGATAAAAAATTTTCTTTTACACTTGTGTTTGACTTAAAATTATCAATGACTTCTCTTTCATTATAACCTCCTTTTATAAATATTTCTAAATTCTCAAAGTAGAGTCCGTATCTGATATTATAGGTTGCATTTATTCCTCTTATTCGTGAGTCATATAGATTTGAGTGCGAAAGAGCATAATTATTTGCTCCTATTTCAAATTGCAGCACATCTGTTCCAATTGAAAATGCTCCATGCGAAGTCCCTGGTCTATTTGAGTTAATTGTTTCGGTATACTGACAAAATAGACTCGTAGATAAAAAAAATAAAATCCCAAATAAATTATTTTTCATTTAAAATCTTAATCAAGTTAAAACCATTATTTGATAAATCGTATTTTTGGTATTATTAATTATAATGATTTTAATATATATAATACTATTTTTTATCATTTTTAGTTACATTATTAAACGACTAGCTCCTTATTTGTTAAGATATTTAATCAGAAAAAATTTTGAGAAGTTTAATAAAAGGAAAGAACAAAGTAATCCTTTCCAAAAAGCTAAAAAAAAGGAAAACAAAAAGAAAGAACAAGTTGGAGAATATATTGATTATGAAGAAATTGATTAATTACCTTTTCAATAGGAATTCTGTTTTTCATATTGCAATAATTGCCTTTTTTGCTCTTGCTTCAATAGCATATTTTAATCCCTTAGTTTCCGGAAAAGCTCTTTTTCAGTCCGATATTGCTCAGTTTTCTGGAATGGCAAAACAAATTGTTGACCACAGACAAGCTTTTGATGAAGATCCATTTTGGCTTGATAATGCTTTTGTCGGGATGCCATCCTACCAGGTAGCAACACAATATCCGTATGATTTTCTAGACAAAATTGATAAATTAATTAGATTTCTGCCAAGACCAGCAGATTATTTGTTTGTTTATTTATTGTGCTTTTATATACTTTTAATATCACTTAAGGTTGAAAAAAAGTTTGCTGTTATAGGTGCATTCGCATTTGCTTTTTCAACATATCTAATTATAATTTTAGGAGTCGGACATAATACGAAAGCTCTTGCTATTGGATATGCGCCTTTAGCAATAGCCGGGGTTTATAATTTATTTGAAAAAAAATATTTGATTGGATTTATTTTAGCTACACTAGGTTTTGGGTTACAGATTAATGCAAATCATTATCAAATGACCTATTATTTTGTTATGTTATCAGGTCTTTTAGCGCTAATTCATCTTTATCATGAGATAAAAAACAAAAATATTGATTTGAAAAAATATTCAAGTTTTCTTGGCGCCATAATTCTTGCAATAACCCTAAATTCAACATCAATTCTTGCAACAAAAGAATATACAGAATTTAGTACCAGAGGAAATTCTAAGATTACAATTACACCTGATGGTTATAAAAAACAAAATACTGGGGGTCTTTCTAAAGATTATATTACTGAATACAGCTATGGAATTACTGAAAGTTTTAATCTAATTATTCCCAGATTTAAGGGTGGAGGAAGTGGTGATTTAATTGATAAAAAATCTGATTTTTTTAAAAGTCTTAGAGATTATGATCCTGAAACTGCTAAGTTAATTTATGAAAATGCTAGGTTATACTGGGGCGATCAACCTATTGTAGAAGCACCTGCTTACATTGGAGTTTCAGTGTTCTTTTTGTTTATAATTGGATTATTTTTTCTAAATAAAATAAACTTAATATGGGTTTTAAGCTCTTTTGCATTAACGCTTTTATTGTCTTGGGGGAAAAACTTTTCTTTATTGACCGATATATTTATCGATTATTTTCCTTTTTATAATAAGTTTAGAGCAGTTTCATCTATTCAAGTTTTGATTGAGTTTTTAGTTCCGTTTATTGCAATTCTTGGACTTTATGGATTTTACAAAAAAAGAGATAAAAAAATAATTAGTTCAAAAAAGCTATTATTAGTTGGATCTTCATTTCTTTCTGTTTTTGGTGTCTTATATTTTTTTGGAGAAAGTTTTTTTGACTTTAAGTCGAGTACTGAACCTTTCGCTCAGTACCCCGAAATACTATCAATGATTGTAGATGAAAGAATTGCTGTGTATAAAGCTGATATTCTTAGAAGTTCAATAATTGTTTTTTTAATTTTTTCTTTATTGTATAGCAGTCTTAAAAATAAAATCAAAGAAAATTATGTGCTAATTATTTTGTTTTTTATTGTATCGATTGACTTATGGTTAGTTGATAAAAAATATGTTAATCAAGAGGATTTTGTTAGTAAATCATCCGTTTCAACTCCTTTTAAAGCAAATTCTTTTGATCTTGAAATTCAAAACGATAAAAGTGATTTTAGAGTTTTTGAACCATTTAGGGGTTTAGTAAATGGTAGAACATCTTATTTCCATAAATCAATTTCTGGATATAATGCTGCTAGACCTCAAAAAATACAAGATCTATTTGATTTTTATTTGTTTGGTAAAAATTATAAAGTTCTTGATATGCTAAATGTTAAGTACATAATTGATTTTAATGAAAAAAATCAACTTGAGCTTAAGACTAACCCAAATACTATCGGCTCTGCTTGGTTCGTTGAAGAACTAAAGTCTGTTAAAAGCCACGACGAAGAGTTGTTAAAATTAGATGAAATGGATTTCAAAAAAACTGCTATTTCTCAAAAATTAAATGATAAAAAGTATATAAAAAACAAGGAGAACTCAATTGTTTTAAAATCAAAAAAAGCTAATCAATTAATTTATAAAGTTGATACACAAACAGAACAATTTGCTGTTTTTTCTGAAGCTTATTATGGTAGTGGATGGAAAGTAATGATACAAAATAGCAACGATGAGTCAATTGATTCAAAATTTATGAATCATTACCGGGTTAATTACTTACTTAGAGGAATGGAAGTCCCAGTTGGTAATTATGAATTACGCTTTTGGTTTGAACCCCAAGTTATAGTTAATGGATCTATAATCTCTGTTTTGTCTTTCGTGATTTTATTATTATCCGTTGGTTTATATTTTAAGAAAAAGATTAATGTATAATAAGCTACCAAAATATCGTTATAAGAAAACTCTCAAAATGCTAAAAGAAATCTTACCTCACGGTGGATTGATTTATGATCTCGGGGTTAGAAACCCTTTTTCAGAAATAATGGAGAAAGAAGGTTATAAAGTTATAAATAGTGAGGGTCAAGATTTTGATTTTGAATATAATATTGAAGTTCCAAAAGAAGTTGACCTAGTTACGGGACTTGAAATTATTGAGCATTTAGTCTCTCCTTTTCCACTTCTAAGAAACTTAAAATGTAAAAGACTTTTTGTTACTGTTCCATTGAACTTATGGTTTTCTAAAGCATACAAAAACAAAAATGATGAAAGAGATCGTCATTACCATGAATTTGAAGCATGGCAATTTGATTGGTTACTAGAAAAGTCTGGATGGGAGGTTAAGAAAAAAGAATATTGGAGAAACCCTGCTTTTAAAATAGGCTTAAGACCTTTACTAAGAAATTTTACAAATAGATACTATGCAGTCTATGCTGAAAAATCATTAAATGAATACACTAATTATTACAAAGGTGTTTTAAATCTTTAATTTTTTTATTATGAAAATTGGAATGATTTTAGACGCTATTTATCCAAGTGACGCAAGGATATCCAACGAATGTGATGAACTCATTAAAAATGGTCATGAAATTTATTTATTCTGTCTTTCATACCAAAAAAATTATATTAAAAAAGAGGTTATAAACAAAATAAATATTAGAAGATATTATTGTTCATCATTAACATATAAGCTATCAGCACTGGCAAATGATATGCCATTTTATACGATTTTAATGAAATCTAATATTAAAAATTTTGTCGTCAACGACAAGATTGATAGGATGCATATTCATGATATTCAAATTGCTAAAGCTGCTGTTCATATTTGTAAAAAATATAATTTAAAATATACTCTTGATCTTCACGAAAACAGACACGAAATTATGAAATTTTATAAGCATGTAAATAGTTTTTTGGGAAAGCTTTTAATAAGCATAAAAAGATGGAGAAAGGCTGAAGAAAAATTTGTGTCTAAAGCAGATAAAATAATTGTGGTTACCGATCAAGCAAAGAATGAGCTTATAGAAAGATGTAAAATTTCAAGTAATAAAGTTATAGTGTATCCTAATACAGTTAGAAAAAGCTTTTACCAGAACAAAAAATTTAATAAAGAAATAAAAGAAAAATATTCAAAAAATTATGTCCTATTGTATATAGGAAATACATCCAAAAGAAGGGGTCTTGATACTGTTTTAGATTCAATGAGTTCTTTGGAAAAGGAAATTCCAAAAATTAAGCTACTGATTATAGGAAAGAGCTCTTATGATTATAAAATTAAAGCTAAAATAAATAGGCTAAAGATTTCGAATTTAGTTGATTTTCTAGGATGGAAAAAGGAAGATGAATTGTACAAGTATTTGTTAATTTCTGATATTGGACTATCCCCGCTTTATAAAAATGAGCATCACGATACTACTTATGCTAATAAGATTTTTCAATATATTTCATTTAATATTCCTGTTTTGTGTAGTAATTCAAATGCTCAAGCAGAGCTCATTAAAAAATTTAATTGCGGTAAAGTCTTTGAAGAAAAAAATACAGAGGATTTTATCTCTAATGTTCGTCTGTTAATCAATAATAAAGATCTTTATTCTAAACTTGAAAAAAATTGTAGTGATGCCATATCTAAATTAAACAACAATGTAGTGTCAAAAGATTTGATTAAAATATATGAGTAAAAAGATTGGAATACTAACTTACTATTGGCCTCCTGCTGGTGGATCTGGAGTTTTAAGATGGCTCAGATTTTCAAACGAGTTGGTAGCACTTGGTTATGACATTCATATATTTACATTTAAAAATCCCAAGTATCCAATAATTGATAAAGAGCTAATAAAGAGT
>JBELHE010000020.1:7359-13640 GCA_042091575.1 Cryomorphaceae bacterium | reverse complement strand
CTGACTTTAGGGACCCCTGGTCTAACTTTTTCCAGAATAAATTGTTAAATAGACTTAATTCAACACAAAAAAAACATGAAGAAAAAGAAAGACAAATTGTTAAATCTTCTGACGCAGTGTTTACAACATCCAAATCCCTAAAAAATTTATTTCAAGAAGTAAATAAAAATAGCTTTTGTATTCATAGTGGTTATGACAAGTTGATAAAGTCTAAGCCACATAACAAGTTTAGAATTTTATATGCTGGCTCTTTGAAAGCTATTCAAAACCCAAAAAATCTTTGGTTAGCTTTAAGCAGTTTAATTGATGAAAATAGTGAATTTAAAGATTTAGTTGAGATTGTTTTAATTGGTAATATTGATTCTGAAATATTGAGCTGTTCATCTTTTAAGAAAGTAGAAAACAGGGAAATTCTTTCTTACATGTCAAAGAGTGATTTAAATAAAGAGATTTGTATTTCAGAAGTTTT
This sequence comes from Cryomorphaceae bacterium, assembly GCA_042091575.1. Classification (GTDB taxonomy): domain Bacteria; phylum Bacteroidota; class Bacteroidia; order Flavobacteriales; family Flavobacteriaceae; genus Eutrophosalina. The sequence continues at coordinate 13,171 of JBELHE010000020.1, read as the reverse complement.
GGTTGTTTGTTCCGTTAATATTAAAGGATGTGATGACATAATTCCTGGAAAGTTTTTTCATTACTTATCTTCTAATAAAAAGATACTCGGCATTACCAATAAAGAAAGTGATCTTAAAAAAATTATTAATGAAACTCAATCTGGAATGTCCTTTTCCTATAATAATTATACAGATTTAAAAAATTATATTTATCAGTGTTTTTATGAATATAAAAACGGTAAGGATAAGAAAGTAATGGCAGATAAAGAGTTTTTATCGTCTAATATTGCTAAAAAGATTTCGAAAATACTTTTAAAGTTATAATGGGAATAGTCTTTAATCAATCTTATAAAAATATTATAATAATATCTATAGCAATATTAATTGGAGGAATAAATACCCTCTATTTTTATCCTGTTTTTCTCAAGGATGAATATTACGGCCTTGTTGTTTTTTTACTAGCAACATCGAACTTATTAATGCCTCTCGTTGCGTTTGGCAGTCAACATACCATAATAAAATATTTCAGCTCCTATAAAAATAAAAGAGATAGAGATTCATTTATGTCATCTGTGATTTTGATTCCATTACTAACTATAATTCCTATTACTATTTTAGTGATAAAATTTCATGACTTGATTGGAAAGTTTCTTTCAATCCAGAATCCAATAATTGAATCTTATGTTTGGGTCATCTTCTTAGTTGCATTTGCAACTTCTTACTTTGAAGTGTTTTATTCATGGGCTAGAGTACAACTAAAATCTGTTTTTGGTAATTTTTTAAAAGAAATATTTCCAAGATTTTCTGTTTTAATATTACTAATATTTGTAAGTCTAGGCTATCTGTCTAAAGAAGATTTTGTTTGGTGGTTGACAGGCTTGTATTATATGAGACTTCTTTTAATGATTGTTTATTCATTTAGTCTTTATATGCCTAAGATTACCTTTAATTTGCCAAAAAACATTAAAAGTATTTTAACCTACTCTTTTTATATATTTCTTGCAGGATCTGCTGCAAGTATATTGATTGATATTGATAAGTTTATGATTCCTCAAAAAGAAGCTATAAGTCAAACTGCATTTTATGCAGTTGCAGTTTTCATTGCAACGGTAGTAGAAGTGCCCGGAAGAGCTATGTTTCAAATTATAAATCCACTTGTTGCTAAATCTTTAAATGAAAATAATTTAAAAGAATTAAAAATTTTATATAGTAAAAGTTCAATAAACCTTCTAATTATTGCTGGACTTTTCTTCTTGTTGATAAATATTAATATTGAGCCATTCTACAAATTAATGTCAAACTCATTATATGGCGATGCCATTTGGGTAGTTTTAATGATTTCTATAAGTAAACTAATATTGATGAGTTTTGGTTGTGGTCCTGCAATACTAGCAACATCAAAGTTCTATAAAATAACTCTTCCATTTTCAGTTTTCATGGCAATCACGGTGTATTTTTTAAATGATATTTTAATTGATATTTACAGTATAAATGGAGCTGCACTTTCTACACTAATAGTTGTCTCTGCTTTTACATTAATTAAAGTAATATATATTAGGTTTAAACTAAATATTATTCCCTATTCAATTCATTCATTAAAAGTGTTAGGAATTATTTTACTAATATTCATTTTATTTGGAGATAACGATGGTGATGGTCGAGTAATTTACTTTCTTTTTAAAAATATAGATTTTGAGTTTCCCAGCTTGATTAAAATTGCTTTAAACTCATTACTAGTTGCCTTACTTTACACAATCATTATATATAAATCAAAATCATCTGAATCAATTAATTTATTTATTGATAATTTAATTAAACGAAAGTTTAGGTCTTAGATGATTTGCAAGTAAAGACTTTTTATCTTTTATTAAATCTTCTGGCGTACCCTCAAAAACTAAACTTCCTCCTTCATCTCCACCATAAGGGCCTAAATCAATAATATAATCTGATGATTTAATTAAATCTAAGTTATGCTCTACAACAATTATTGAATGTCCAAATTCAATCAACAAATTAAAGGATTTTATCAATTTTTTAATATCATGAATATGAAGTCCTGTTGTCGGTTCATCAAAAATAAAAAGTGTATTTTCTTTATTGTTCCCTTTTAATAAAAATGAAGCGAGCTTAATTCTTTGAGCCTCGCCTCCAGAAAGAGTTGATGAAGACTGGCCTAATTTAACATATCCCATTCCAACATCTAAGAGGGATTTAAGTTTATTGGCAATTCTTTTCTGACTCTTCTCACTAAAGAAATTATATGCATCCTGAATAGTCATATTTAAAATATTGTCAATGTTCATGTCATCATATCTAACTTTCAAAACTTCATTTTTAAATCTCTTTCCTTTACATGACTCACATTTTAGTATTATATCAGACATAAATTGCATTTCAATTTTAACAGTTCCTTCACCCTTACATTCATCACATCTTCCACCATCAACATTAAATGAAAAGTGTTTAGGTTTTAATCCAAAATGCTTAGATGTTTTTTGATTTGAAAATAAAGCCCTAATATCATCATATACCTTAATATAAGTTGCAGGATTGGACCTTGAAGATTGTCCAATCGGATTTTGATCAATATATTCGATTGAATTAATTTTATCTAAGTCTCCTTTAATTTTATTGAATTGCCCAGGCTTTTCTTTGAAAACACCTTTGTTTTTTAACAATGCTGGATAAAGTATATTTTTTACTAGAGTGGTTTTACCACTTCCCGAAAGACCAGTGACACAAACCATCATATTTAAGGGAAAAACAACATTTATGTTTTTTAGATTATTTTCTCTGCATCCAATAAGAGAAATTTTATCAAAAATTTTTTTTCTTGATTTGGGAATCTCAATTCTTAAAGACCCATTTAAATAACTAGATGTAAGAGATTTTGATTTAAGTAAATTTTTAATAGTTCCCTCTGCAACAATTTCTCCCCCTTCGGAGCCAGCGCCAGGCCCCAAATCAATTATATGGTCAGCAGATCTAATTATGTCTTCATCATGTTCAACAATAATTACTGAATTGCCAATTTTTTTGAGATTTAATAATATATCAATCAATTTTAAAGTATCCTCAGGATGTAAGCCAACACTTGGTTCATCAAGCACATAAATTGAACCAACTAGTGCACTGCCAAGAGAGGTTGCTAAATTAATTCTTTGGGTTTCGCCTCCGGAAAGAGAGTTTGATTTTCTATTTAATGTTAAATATCCTAGTCCAACATTTTTAGCAAACTTAAGTCTGCTTATAATTTCTTTTAATAACCTTTCACTCTTTTTTATAGACTCACCCTTAAATTTAATTTTATTAAAAAAATCCAGCAACTTAGAAATTGGCATATCAACTAACTCAGTAATTGAGCGACCATTAACTTTAACATAGCTAGCTTCTTTTCTTAACCTTTTTCCCTTACAGTCTGAACATGGTGTTCTGCCCCTATATCTAGAGAGCATTACCCTGTTTTGAATCTTATACATTTTTTGCTCTAATTTTTTAAAGAAAAAGTCAATTCCTTTAAAATGTTCATTACCAGTCCATAATAATTCTTTTTGTTCTTTAGATAACATGAAATATGGTCGATGAATTGGAAAGTCAAATAAATGAGCGTTTTTAGTTAAAAGCTGATTATACTTTTTTAGCTTTTGTCCTCTCCAGGGTGCAATACATTCTTCATATATAGATAAAGAAGTGTTAGGAACTACAAGTTCAGGATCTATCCCCATTATATCGCCATATCCTCCACATTTAGAACAAGCTCCATATGGGTTATTAAAACTGAACAAATGTTCATTAGGTTCTAAAAAATTTACACCATTTTCTTGAAATTTTTTTGTAAAAAAATTATATGAATTATCAACTAAATTCTTAATAAACATAGAACCATTGCCAGTATTAAAAGCATTCTCAATTGAATCAACAATTCTATTAAGGTAGTTTTCTTCATTCTTAAAAATAGATCTATCTATAACCAAGTATGCGTTTTTAAACTTTCTATTATCAAAATCCTCAATTGATAAGATTTTTTCATCTATTTCAATTCTCACAAACCCTTGTTTTGAATAAAGAGATAAAAAGTCTTCAAAATTTATATCTTTTGGAGGTTCAAGCTTTATCATAATTAAAAATTTATCTCCAACTTTTAATTTTTTAATAAAATCCAAGACAGTATTTATACTATCTTTTTTTATTTCGTCTCCTGATTTTGGAGATATTGTCTTACCGACTCTAGCATACAATAGTTTTATATACTCATATATTTCAGAGCTAGTTCCTACTGTTGACCTTGGATTTGAATTATTAACTCTTTGTTCAATTGCAATAGCAGGTGATAATCCATCAATACTTCTAACCTTCGGTTTATTTAATTTTCCTAAAAACTGTCTTGCATAAGAAGATAGACTTTCAATAAATCTTCTTTGGCCTTCTGCATAAATTGTGTCAAAAGCAAGACTAGATTTTCCTGATCCAGATAAACCAGTGATTACAACTAATTGTTTTTTTGGAATAGAAATATCAATAGCTTTTAAATTATGCATTTCTGCTCCTTTAATTTCAATGGTTTTTTGAGTTTTATTTTTATAAATCACCTTGCTATCCATATATATGGGTCTAAAGCAGTAGTATTATTAAAAATACTAAACTGTAATGTTGTTTTAGAATCTGAATTATTACTAAATACTTGGCCAATAATATCTAGAGAATCTACATCTTGTCCTTTTCTAACATATACTTTAGACAAGTTTTTGTAAACACTAATGTAATTTCCATGCTGAATAAGAATAGTCAAATTACTTCCTTTAAATTTCAAAATTGATAAAACTTTTCCATTAAAAACTGTCCTTACATTAGCATTTTTACTAGTTGCAATTACTATTCCATTGCTTTTAATTTTTGTGGTTCTGACTACAGGATGTGGCTGTAAACCAAATTTTTGGATAATAATTCCTCTTTCTACTGGCCATGGCAGATTACCTTTATTTTTTGAAAAACTTTCAGCTAACGCTTTTGCCTCTGGTGTTAATGAAAAAATTGTGGATGAAGAATCTTTATTAGATTCTCTGATGGCCTCTTTAATTAGTCGGTCTATTTCTTTATCTAAAAGTAAAGCCTGCTTTTGTTTATCATTAATTTGCTTTCTGTACGAACTTTCTTTTTTTCTTAAAGAGATTATTAGTTTATTTTGATCTCTTTTTTCATTAGAAAGTACCAATTTTTCATTCTCATTAAACTCAATTAAAAATTCTTTTTGAGAGATTTTTGTTATTAAAACTTTATTTGATGCTTCTACTTTCTCGACTTTTCTATTAATAGTCAATGCTATTTCTTTTCGGTTTTTTGAAAATTGATCAAAATACTGAGATCTTTTAAAAGCTTGTAAAAAATTATCAGACGATAATAAAAACATCAACCTACTTTCCTTAAGCCTACTCTTGTACGAATTGAATATCATATTAGCATAATCTTTTCTAGCGATAATAATTTCAATATTAAGCTTTTCTATTTTGTCTTTATTGTCTTCAACATCGGAGTTTAAAAGATTAATTTGATCGTTAGTTAACTTGATCAGAGCTTCTTTTCTGTTTATTTTAAAAGTTAAATTTTCAAGGTCTCCAAAAGCATTTTTTTTTCTTTTTGAATTATCAATTAATAGTGAATTAATTTTTAATATTTCATCTTTCAAGACCTTCCTCTTACTTTCTAATTCTTTTATTTTTTGAGATTGGCCAATTATAATTTTTGGAATTGAAAAAACCAGAAAAAATAATACTATTTTAAAATAAAAATTTCTCAAATTTCAATTTTTGAAAATCCGCGAGGAACCTTATAAGG
>JBELHE010000020.1:0-7259 GCA_042091575.1 Cryomorphaceae bacterium | reverse complement strand
TTTCCAATAAAAATATTTTCAATTTCATTTAATCCTAATCTTAACCCATATTTATTATTTATCTCTTTTATTGAGGTTTCAAAAAATTCTCTTCTAATTCTATCATAACCAAAAGCTATATCTTTATTTAATAAAATTTTAAATAACGGAAAAATAATATTTCCTGTAAGTAAAATTTTATTGCTAGAATCAATTCTTGATGTTAAATCAAAGGTTAAAAACTGTTGATTATATTGAAAATTAACTTTACTCGAAATAATAATTTTATCAAAAACAAATGGCTTAAAAGGTTCTGATAAAAATATAAGTTTATCGTCTAAAGCATAATTTTTTATAGGACTATTATTTTTGGTCGCACCACAGCCTAATAATACAGATATTAAAACGAAGTACAAAAAACGCATCCTGTGAAGATATTAATTACTTCCAGTACTGCCAAACCCAGAACCTCCTCGAACGGTAGAACTTATATTTTCTGATGTTTGCCAGATTACTTTTATAAACTCTGAAACTACTAATTGAGCTATTCTATCTCCACTATTAATGATAAAATCTTGGTTAGAATGATTAATCAATATAACGCCAATATCACCTCTGTAATCTGCATCAATAGTTCCAGGAGAATTCAAAACAGTTATACCTTTTTTATAAGCTAGGCCGCTCCTTGGTCTAACTTGAGCCTCATAGCTTTTAGGGAGTTCAATATGAATTCCTGTTTTAATTAATTTTCTCTCATTAGGCTTTAGAGTAATAGGATTTTCAACATAGGCTCTAAGGTCCATCCCCGATGAAAAAACTGTTTCATAGTTTGGGTTTGGATTATTTGATTTATTAATAATTTTAACTTTCATACAAGTTAAATTATCCTTTTAATGCTTCAGCACCCGAAACAATTTCAAGTATTTCATTAGTAATTGCAGCCTGTCTAGCTTTATTATAGGTTAAAACAAGATCATCTCTTAGTTCTGTTGCATTATCTGTAGCTTTATGCATAGCCGTCATTCTAGCTCCATGCTCTCCAGCAAAAGAATCACGAATTGACTTAAATAGTTGTATTTTTAAAGACTTTGGGACAAGTTCAGAAACTATTTGCTCCATTGAGGGTTCAAATATATAATCTGATAAAGGTTCAGACTCTTCAGGACTAACAATAGGTAAATATTGTTCTGTTTTTACAATTTGGTTAGCAGCATTTTTGAAGCTGTTAAAAATAATTTCAACGTGATCAACCGACCCTGAACTAAATTCATATATGATTTTATCAGAAATTTTTGATGACTCCTCATATGTTAAGTTTTCAAAAATTGAGGAATGATTCTCTACTACATTTTCAGATTTAGAAATAATATCATTTGCTTTTTTACCTACAGCTATGTAGCTAAAATTAGCATTCAAGAACTTTTCATTTTTTTTAAGGGCTAAAGCTTTTTTAATAACATTAGAGTTAAAAGCTCCACACAATCCTTTATTGGACGAAATTACCACAACTAAAACATTTTTTATGGGCCTGGAATCTGAAAGAAATGAAATGCTTGACGAAGAAATTATCTGAGAAAAGCTTGACATTAGTTCACTAAGCTTTTCAGAATAGGGCCTCATAGCAGTAATAGAATCTTGTGCTTTTTTCAGCTTTGCAGCAGAAACCATTTTCATAGCACTAGTAATCTTCATTGTTGAAGATACTGATGAAATTCTATTTCTTATCTCCTTTAAATTTGCCATTTTTTATTCATATGACGAACTAATTTCAGCTCCCACTTTTTCTAAAGTTGCGATTACATCATCTGTTAATTTACCTTCTTTAATTGTATCAAGTGTTTTTCTATATTTTAAGTCCATTAACTCTAAAAATTTCTTTTCAAAATCTTTTACTTTATCAACAGGAACAGACTTTAGCAAATTCTTTGAGCCTAAATAAATTATTGCAACTTGATCTTCGACTGTAAATGGATCATTTTGAGCTTGTTTTAGTATTTCAACATTTCTCATGCCCTTTTCAATTACACCTAATGTAACAGGATCTAAATCAGAACCAAACTTAGCAAAAGCCTGAAGTTCTCTAAATTGAGCTTGATCAAGCTTAAGTGTTCCAGCTACTTTTTTCATAGATTTAATTTGAGCTGAGCCTCCAACTCGTGAAACAGAAATTCCTACGTTTATAGCGGGGCGAACACCTGAGTTAAACAAATCAGACTCTAAAAATATTTGCCCATCAGTAATAGAGATAACATTAGTTGGAATATATGCAGAGACATCCCCTGCTTGAGTCTCAATAATTGGAAGTGCGGTTAATGATCCGCCTCCTTTAACAATAGACTTTAATGGATCAGGTAGATCATTCATATTCTTTGCAATATCATCATCATTAATCACTTTAGCAGATCTTTCAAGTAATCTTGAATGAAGATAAAAAACGTCACCAGGATAAGCTTCTCTTCCAGGTGGTCTTCTCAACAATAGTGAAACTTCACGGTAAGCTACTGCTTGTTTAGATAGATCATCATAAATTATTAATGCTGGCCTACCAGTATCTCTAAAATATTCACCAATTGAGGCTCCAGCAAAGGGAGCATAGACTTGCATTGGAGCAGGATCTGAAGCATTGGCAGCAACAATTGTTGTATAAGCTAAAGCACCTTTATCTTCTAATGTTTTTGCAATACCAGCAACCGTAGAAGCTTTTTGCCCCACAGCAACATAAATACAATATACAGGGTTTCCAGCGTCGTAGAATTCTTTTTGATTGAGGATTGTGTCTATACAAACAGTAGTTTTACCTGTTTGTCTATCACCAATTACGAGCTCTCTCTGACCTCTTCCAATTGGAATCATAGCATCAATAGATTTGATTCCAGTTTGTAAAGGCTCATTCACAGGTTGTCTATAAATTACACCCGGCGCCTTTCTCTCTAAAGGCATTTCATACATTTTACCCTCAATTTTGCCTTTTCCATCAATTGGTTGACCTAGAGTATTTACTACCCTTCCAACAACTCCCTCGCCAACATTAATGGATGCAATTCTTTTGGTCCTTTTTACAATGTCTCCTTCTTTAATCTCCTTAGAGGGGCCCAAAAGTACAACTCCCACATTATCCTCTTCTAGATTAAGTACTATTCCCTCCATTCCATTTTTAAATTGAACTAATTCTCCATATTGGACATTAGAAAGCCCATAAACCCTAGAGATTCCGTCACCTACCTGGAGAACAGTTCCAACTTCATCTAGAGAAGGAGAAACTTCACTTCCTGTTAATTGTTTTTTGATAATCGCTGATATTTCAGCAGGCTTAATATCTGCCATAATTTATTGTATTGATATATTAATAAAATCCTGTTTTAATTTATTTAATTGATTTTTAAAGCTAGCGTCATACTGAATATCACCTGTGCGTAAAATAAAACCACCTACTATACTAGGATCAATTTTATTGACAAGTGTAATATTTTTATTAGTAATGTCTCTAACCTTTCTTTCAATTTCTTTTATTGTTGATGTATAAAGAAGGGAGGAAGAGGTTAAAATAACCTCTTGGTTTTGAACATGATCATTATATAAGACAACAAAACTGCTGGCCACATCATCAAAAAGATCAATTCTTCTGTTCTTCGTCAAAAGTTCTATTAGATCTTTTGTTCTTTTTGAAGAATCTTTGAATATAGACCTTAGGGCATTACGTTTATCTGAATCCTTAATAACTTTACTATCAACAAATAGTTTTAATTCCTTAGAGCTTTTAAATGCATTTGAAACATTTTTCATGTCTTGATAAATAGCCTCTATCTCAATGTTTTCTTCAAAACATGAGCTAAGAGTTGCTTTTGCGTATCTGTATGCTGCTCTATTGTAGATCATTTAAGTTTTACGTCTTTTAAAAGCTCTTCAACAATTTGCATTTGCTTATTATCATCTGACAATTTTTCTTTAAGTAATTTTTCAGCAATATCAATTGAAAGTGAAGCTACTTGTTTTTTTATATCAGAAACAGCTGCATTTTTCTCATTTTTAATTGCCTCATTAGCACTTTCTATTATTTTTTGAGCTTCTGACTTTGCCTCATTCTTAGCTTGAGAAACAATAGAGTTTTTTAAGTCTCGTGCTTCTTTTAAAAGAGAATCTCTTTCGGTTCTGGCTTGCTTCATAATCTTGTCATTATCAGCTTTCAAAGACTCCATCTCTTGCTTTGCTAATTCAGCAGATTGTAATGCATCTTTGATGCCCTGTTCTCTATCATTTACAGCTTGTAAAATAGGACTCCAAGCATACTTTTTTAACAAAAAAATAAGTATAACAAAGATTACTGTTTGCCAAAAAAATAGGCCAATTGAAAACTCTTCAATCAGTTTTTCCATAAGATAAAATTTAAATTATCTAAAAGATTATAAAGCAAACAATGCTGCAAAACCAATTCCCTCAACCAGAGCCGCTAAAATCAGGGCTGCTACTTGAATTTTTCCACTAGCATCAGGTTGACGTCCTATAGCTTCCATTGCTCCTTTACCAATTTGACCAATTCCGATTCCAACTCCGATTACTACTAGGCCACCGCCTACTATTAAAGGTATTTCCATAATTATATATTTAAATTAACTTTTTCATTTTAATGTGCTTCACTATGTTCCTCAACTGCAAAACCAAAATATAATGCAGAAAGCATAGTAAAAATATACGCTTGTAATAATGCCACTAACACCTCAATTATAGCAATAAAAAAGGCTAAGAAGAAAGACAAGCTGCTTCCTATCCAGGCTTTAAAAATAAACATTAAACCTATCAAGCTGTACAAAACTATATGACCTGCTTGAATGTTGGCATAAAGCCTTATTAATAAAGAAAAAGGCTTTATAAAAACCCCTAAAAACTCTATTGGTGCTAAAACTATTTTAATCAAAATCGGAACACCTGGCATCCAGAAAATATGTCCCCAATAATTTTTATTAGCAGTTAAATTAGTTATTAAAAATGTCAATAATGCCAAAGAAAACGTAACGGCAATATTACCAGTAACATTAACTCCCAAAGGAGTAAGACCTAGCATGTTTAAGAACCAAACAAAAAAGAATACAGTAAGTAAAAAGCTCATGTAGTTTTTATATTTTTTAAGCCCAATATTTGGAATTGCTATATCGTCTCTAATGTATATGATAATTGGTTCGAAAAACCTACCTATACCTTTTGAAATACCATTATTTGATTTGTAAGAATTAGCAAGGGATGTAAATAATAAAAACATTAGCAAAGAAACTAATATAATAGTTGCGATATTTTTAGTAATTGAAAAATCAAGAGGCTTTTCATTGAGGATGTTTCCTACTTCAGAGGTGTTGATAGTCCCATTGATATCGGTTTTATAAATCTTATTATTATCATAATTCAATCTGTAAAAACTTTCATTATCAACAACTACATCTTTACCATGATTAAAATCAGATGAAATAAAAAACTTAAAACCATTATCATATAATATGACAGGCATTGGGATTTCTATGTATGTTTTTTTTCCAGTATTATTATTAGTAAAACTGGTTAAATAAAAACTGTGAGAATCTTTTAAATGATGCTTGATATATTTTTTGATTTCTGACTTAATATCCCCTTTTTTTTCTAAATTTTTATCTGAATTAAATCCATGCGAAGACAAGGAGAATAGAATAAAAAATAAAATAAAAATTTTTACGTGCTTCATTAATGAATTAAAGCCATTTTGACAATGGCGCAAAGTTAAAACTTTAAAAGTAAAATGAAAGCTATTTATTTAATTTATTTACCTGAGTGTAAACTAAATAAAATGCCAATAAGAAACCCACTAGGGTTAAGGAGAATGTGAAGGTCTTGTTTTGAGTATAAATTGAATCTAACCACTTACCGAGTTTTGAAAAAAGAAATATTGTAATTCCCATTTCAAAACTGATTAAAAAAAATATTTTAATGGGGTTAGGCTGTTTTTTCAGACTGTGAATTGTTAATTTCTTGGGCATCTAATGCCTTAAGTTTTTTCGATGATTTCATTGAAATTGTGGCGTCAACTTGAGCGCCTTCTTCAACAGAAAGTTTTCCTGTAGCTATTTCGCCTTGTATGTATGATTCTGTCATTAAAGATAATGTTTCATTAACCTCAATATTCCCCGAAACATTTCCGGAAATATCAGCATTAGAGCAATTTAGCCTGCCTGAAATTTTACCATTAGATCCCACAACTACTTTTCCAGTAGTTGTTATATTGCCTTCAACCTCTCCATCGATTCTGAAATCGGCTTTTGAAAATATATTCCCAACAATTTTTGTTGACTTTTCAATCACATCAACAGATGGTGACGAAAAAAATTTGTTATCTGCCATAAACTATAAATTATTTTTATCTAACGTTTTAAAAACCAATGCATTAATGAATTGGGAAGTTGAAAGTACAAAATATTTATTATTTAACAATCTTTTGTCTCTTTTGAATAATTTTTCCGCCTCTAATTTAGCCTCCTCTAGGCTAATAAAACCATATTTAACAATTAAATCTATTTCATCATTATAATATTCTTTTTGAAACCCATCATAACTATGATCATAAATTTTATTTTTAAAAAAACCTAAAACAAATAATTCGTTTTTTAAATCCAAAGATTTATTATGTTTAATGTCTTTAATTGTATTAATAATTTTTTGGAGATTTTCTTTTTTTTCAGGAAATTCTAATTTTAAGTTTATTAAAAAACTTATATATGGGTCAACACCCTCTCTTTTAACAATTATTTTTGATTGAATCATTTTGAGCTTATATAAATCTTCTCTTTTGGTTGAAAACCTTAATATTGAATCAACTGTTTTTGACGCAATTGTAAAGTTGTTTTCTTCCAATAAAGATCTTAAAGAATCAATAGAATTATTTAATTGCCGTATTTCAGTTGATTTTTTTTGGCTAATTCTTTTTGCATAAATTGAATTTGAATGATTATATAAAATATCATTTTTAATTTTTTTAGATTTAAATTTGTCCTTTTCAATATAAGCTAGGTATTTATAGTATTTGGATTTAGGTATTTCTTGATGGTTCAAAAATTTATAGTCAATTTTTTCAATTTTTTCTAATGATTTGTTTAAATCTTTAAAAAACTCGTTATAATAAACAGCTAACAACAATAGGTTTTGATTATATGTTCTCTTTAAGCTGTCTATTTCAATTTTACCTAATTTAAAGTTTGAGTCCTGTATAATATTATCTAAAGCTTTATTTTTATTTAAATTTTCTTTTTGTTCTGTAACGTAAG
>JBELHE010000019.1:0-21616 GCA_042091575.1 Cryomorphaceae bacterium | reverse complement strand
GGTTACAACTTGAGCTTGAAGACATTAATAATGAAAGTTTTATTCCAAAATCATGCTTAGACACTAGCAGTTATAATGATTTTAAAAATGAATTGATTAAAAATAAAAATCACTTTAATAACATTCTCAAGGAATCTCAAAATAAGAACGAAAAACTAAAGTATGTTGCTGAATTAGATAAAAACAAAGCTAAAGTTTCACTTAAAAGTATTAATAAAAATCATCCCTTCTTTAATCTAGAGGGCAGTGACAACATAGTGTTATTTTATACATCAAGATACAATAAACAACCACTTATAGTTAAAGGTGCGGGTGCAGGTGCTGAAGTTACTGCTGCTGGAATTTTTGCTGATATAATTAGAATAGCAAATCGATGAAAGATATTAAAGTTTTTTGCCCAGGAAGTTTAGCTAATATTTCTTGTGGTTTTGATATTCTCGGTTTATGCCTAAATAATATTGGAGATGAAATAACGGTAACCAAGAAAAAAAAACCAGGTATTGAGCTCGAGTTGACAGGAAATTACAAAGTACCCAATGACATTAATAAAAATGCAGCAAGTGTTTCTGCAATTGCACTTTTAAATTCATTTAAAAAACTAGATTATGGTTTTATTATCTCTGTGAATAAAAAAATTAAGCCTGGAAGTGGAATTGGAAGTAGTGCTGCAAGCTCTGCTGGAAGTGTATATGCTATAAATGAATTACTTGGAAGACCATTTTCAAGAAAAGAATTAATAAGATTTGCTTCAGAGGGAGAATTTGCTTGTACTAAGTCTTACCATGCTGATAATATAGCAGCTGTTTTATTGGGGGGAATTACAATGGTTCGATGCAATAAAGACCTTGACGTTATAAAGCTCAACACTCCTCTTGAGCTTTTTGTTACAATTATTCACCCTCAAGTTGAAATAAAAACATCTGATTCTAGATTAATCGTAAATAGAAAATTTAATATATCAATGCTCACTGAGCAATCATCCAACTTAGCAGCATTCATTAGTGCACTTTACAATGAGGATTATGATTTAATAAGTAGAAGTGTAAAAGATATTATTGCTGAACCCTATAGATCTGAATTAATTCCTGAATTTAAAAATCTAAAAAAAATAGCTGTTGACAATGGATCAATTGGTTTTGGTATATCAGGTTCTGGACCATCAATGTTTTCTCTGTCTAAAGGTCCAGAGAAAGCTAATATTATTAAAAAAGCGCTTGAAAAACATCTTCGGTCAAAAAAAATTGTTTTTAAAAGCTATTTATCAGATGTAAATGATCAGGGTATAAAAATTATTTAAAATGTTTACTGCTTTAAATAATTCCGAAATTAATCATTCATTTGAGAAATCAATATTAAATGGTTTATCCCCAGATGGAAGCTTATATTTTCCTAAAAAAATAAATCATTTAAAAGAGTTAATAAATAATATCACAGAAGTTTCAAATCAAGAAATAGGATTCTCCGTCATGAAGAGTTTCATTAATAATGAAATCCAAAATAAAAGTTTAAAAAAAATTATTGAAAAAACTATAAATTTTAATTTTCCAATAAAAAAAATTGATCATAATATTTTTTCATTTGAACTTTTTCATGGTCCCACTCTAGCATTTAAAGATGTTGGTGCTACTTTTTTAGCAAATAGTCTAGAATATTTTACAAAAAATAACGTTTTAAACATACTAGTAGCTACATCCGGTGACACTGGAGCCGCAGTCGCGAATAGTTTTCACAATAAAAAAAATATAAATGTTGTAATACTTTTTCCAAAAAATAAAATCAGTTCTTTTCAACAAAAACAAATAACAACTAAAGGGGATAATGTTTATGGCGTGCAAGTTGAAGGCGATTTCGATCAATGTCAAAAGCTTGTTAAAGAGGCATTTAATGATAAAAAATTAAGAAATGAGATTGATATCTCATCTGCTAATTCGATTAATGTTGGAAGGTGGCTGCCTCAAATTATATATTATTTTATATTATTTAAAGAACTGAAAAAAATAAATAAAGAGAAAAATATTTGTATTTCTATACCAAGTGGAAACTTTGGGAATATTTGTGCAGGGATAATGTCACAAGAAATGGGCTTAAACTTTAATAAGATAGTTGGTTCTACAAATATTAATGATACTATTCCTAGGTATCTTTTAAATGGTTTACTTGAACCCAATAAAACTAAAAGAACAATATCAAACGCGATGGATGTGTCAATTCCTAATAACTTTCCTAGAATTGAAAAAATTTATAAAAATGATTTTAAAATTTTATCGAAAAAATTAATTGGCGAAAAAGTAAGTGAGTTAGAAACAAAAAATGAAATAAAAAATACATTCAAAAAATCCGAATATGTTCTAGATCCTCATGGTGCTGTTGGATTGGTGGGTTTGAGAAGAAATTTAAATAAAAATCAAACTGGCGTTTTTTTTGAAACTGCTCACCCAATAAAATTTATAGAATCTATAACAGATATCATAGGAATAAAAGAAGATTTTTTTAAGATTTCTACAAACTTTAAATCAAATGAAACTATTCACTCAATTGATAACAATTATACCAGCTTAATTAAATTTTTAAAATCAATCAACTAAATCTTTACAAAATTAACATAGTAGTTTCTGTTGATTTTAATCTTTTCTGAATTTATTTCAATTGATTTTTTAGTTGTTTCAGGATACAGAAGTATTTTTTTATCAGATACTTCAATTTCAATAGGCATTGTAAAATTTTTAATAACATCAATCCATTTATAAGTTAAAACTCCATCATTTATACTGTATTCTAAACTAGGAATTCTTATATCTCTTAAGTATTGATCAAAAAATTTAGATAAATCAAATCCAATTTTTGAGGATATATAATTTTCTATTTCTTTAGACTCAACTGTTTGATGATAAAATTTTTTGTTTAATCCCCTCAAAATCATTCTCCAAATTTCATCATCTTTTGCAATTTGTCTTAAGGTATGAAGTATATTGGCGCCCTTAGTGTAAATATCACTGCCTCTTTTATTTACGCCATATGGACCTATCATTGGTGCTTTGTTAGAAATACTAAATCTTGTTCCAATAACATAATCAGATGAGGCTTTCTTTCCATAATGATAGTCTAAAAATAGATTTTCTGAATATGTAGTAAATGATTCATGAATCCACATATCAGCTATGTCTTTATATGTAATATTATTTGCAAACCATTCATGACCAGCTTCATGTATTATTATATAATCGAATTTCAGTCCCCAGCCTGTTCTTGATAAATCTCTTCCCAAATAACCCTTCATATATTTATTTCCATAAGTTATTGAGCTTTGATGTTCCATACCAAGATATGGAACTTCAACAATTTTGAAACTATCTTCATAGAAAGGATATGGACCAAACCAATGCTCAAAAGCATCCATCATTTTTGGAGCATCCTTAAAATGAATTTTAGCTTTTTCGATGTTGTCTCTCAATACATAATAAACCATGTCCAATATTCCTTTTTCTCCTAAATATTCCTCAGAAAAACTAACATAATCACCAATATTTATATTAACCCCATAATTATTGATCGGGTTTGATACGAACCAATGATATGTTTTAGAATTATCATATACATCAACCTTTCTTAATCTCCCGTTAGAAACATTCACTAAGTCTTTTGGAACATTTACACTGATAAGCATACTATCAACTTCATCATACATATGATCTTTGTTAGGCCACCAAATACTAGCTCCGATTCCTTGACAACTCGTAGCAATAAAGTGTTTTCCATTTGAATCTTTTTTCCACGACAATCCTCCATCCCATGGAGCTCTAATAGCTTCTTTTGGCTTACCCTCGTAATGTATTTTAATAGATTTCAAGCTTCCTTTTTTTTGTTTATCAACAAGCTGAATAAAATGAGCATTCCCGTCTGATTCAAAGTTCAATATTTTACCATTCTGTTCAATTTTTAAAATCTTTAAGGGAGGTTGTAAATCAATTTGCATCCTTTTGTTAGACTTTAAAACGTTGTATGTAATTGTGTTTGAACCCTTAAGAGTTTTTTCATCAGGATTTACAGAGATATCTAAGTGATAATAAACTAAATCCCACCAAGACCTTTCTGGTGTTATAGATCCTCTCAAAGTGTCTTGTTTTGTGAAATTGAAATCCTGAGAAAATGATAAAGTAGGACATGCCGCTATAAATGAAAAAAAAACAATAGTCTTATAAATAAATTTAATCACATTGTAAATTAAAAAATTGATTTTAAATTGCATAAACATTTATGAAAAAAACAACTTTATATAATGAACATATTAAACTTAATGCAAAAATGGTTGATTTTGGAGGATTTAATATGCCAATCCAATATGATGGAATTTCGGTTGAGCATATTAACGTAAGAAATAATGTTGGAATTTTTGATGTTTCACATATGGGTGAGTTTTTTATTGAAGGAAATGAGTCATTGGAATTTTTGGATTATGTATGTTCTAATAAGATTGAAAATATTGAAATTAATGGAGCACAATATAATTGCTTAATTAATGAAAGAGGAGGAATAATTGATGATTTGATTGTTTATAGAGTAAAAGAAAAGGAATACATGTTGGTTGTTAATGCTTCAAATATTGAAAAAGATTGGAAATGGCTAAATACTCAATCATATAAATTCAATTGTAAAATTCTTAATAAATCTGACAAACTCGGATTAATTTCTGTTCAAGGACCAAAATCGCTTGAACTAATTAATGATATTTTCGATAATGATTTCAGCTCAATCAAAAAATTTAATTTCATTTTATTTAATTATAAAAACTCAAAAATTATAGTTTCAAATACTGGTTATACAGGCTCACTTGGATATGAATTATATGTAAATAATAATATAATATTAGATTTATGGAATTTGCTGTATTCAAATAAAGAAAAATATTCATTGTGTGCAGTTGGTTTAGGAGCACGTGACACACTTAGAATTGAAGTTGGTTATCCACTATATGGAAATGATATAAATGACCTGACAACACCACATGAAGCAAATTTAATGTGGGTTACTGACTTAAATAAAGATTTTATCGGAAAAAATAAAATTATTGAATCAATCAATAAATCAAAAAAAAAGTTAGTGGGCTTTAAGATGATTGATAGGGCTATTCCAAGAAAAAATTATAATATTTATAACAATAAGAATAAAAGGATAGGAAAGGTTACATCTGGCACCTATTCACCTTCATTGAAAGTTGGATTGGGAATGGCAATGATTGATTTTTATGATTTTAAATCAAATGAAATTTATATAGAAAACAGAAGCAAATTTTCAAAAGCTATCATAACAAAATTATCAATTTAAATATGGGTAGGGCATTTGAATTTAGAAAAGCTAGAAAAATGAAAAGATGGTCAAGCATGGCCAAAACATTCACTAGAATAGGTAAAGATATTGTAATTGCTGTTAAAGAGGGCGGTTCTAACTCTGAAACAAACTCAAAATTAAGAGCTATAATTCAAAATGCTAAGTCTGCTAATATGCCAAAAGAAAATATTCAAAGAGCAATTAAAAATGCATCTGAAAAAAATACAGAAAATTATAAAGAAATTGTTTTAGAGGGTTATGGTCCTCATGGTGTAGCTGTAATAATTGACTGTACAACAGACAATAATAACAGAACTGTTGCAAATATCAGAAGCTATTTTAACAAATTTGATGGGAATTTAGGAACAAATGGATCTGTTGAATATTTATTTGACAAAATGTGTGTGTTTAAAACAACCATAATTGATAAAATAGAAGATCTTGAATTAGATTTGATTGATTATGGACTAGAAGAAATAGTAGTTGAAAATGATGAAAGTGAATTAATCATCTATGCTAATTTTGATTCTTTTGGTGACATACAGAACGAACTTGAAAAAAAAGAAATTAAAATTATAAGTTCTGATGTAGAGAGAATACCAAAAACTATCTTAACAATTAATGATGAACAAAGGAAAGAATTTGAAGCTTTTATCCAAAAATGTGAACAAGATGATGATATTCAAAAAATTCATCATAATGTGTAATGTTTTTTCATGAATAATCTTTAATAATTCCGACGGATCCAACAAAAAATTTTTTTAGTTTAATAAAATCATTTTTTATGTTAGATGTAGGGTAAAATGGCTTAGAAATATTAATTTCTCTTTTGGGCACATTTAAAGAGACTGAAATGATTGGAACTTTTGCTTTTATAGCAATGTAATAAAAACCCGTTTTCCATTTTTTTACTTTTTTTCTCGTCCCTTCAGGTGATAATCCAAGTCTAAAAGTTTTTTTATTGTTAAATTTATTTGCTAATGAATCCACAGAATTAGAATTGCTGTTTCTCTCTATAGGGATTGCTCCAAAATATTTTAAAAAAATATTTAAAGGAAAAAAAAATAATTCTTTTTTAGCTATAAAATAAGCATTAGTTTTAATGACTTTTCTAATTATAATTCCCAAAAAAAAATCAAGCCAGTGAGTATGAGGAACAACAATAACAATACACTTTTTTGTAAAATTATTTTTTCCATTAATTTTCCAACCAAAAATTTTAAAAAAAATAAATTTAATCATTAAATATTTTTCTTGCTTTTTTTAAGTCTTCAATTGTATCAATTCCGATATAGTTATTAAAAACCTCTAAAATTTTAATTTTCATTCCATTATCTATAAATCTAATAGCTTCAATCATCTCAGCTTGTTCCAATTTAGATTTTTTTAATTTGGAAAATTTAATAAGTGCATTTTTTCTAAAAGCATAAACACCTATATGCTTAAAATATTTTACATTATTTCCAGATCGATTGTGGGGAATTGGGTTTCTTGAAAAATAAATAGCGTTTGAATTGCTGTCAGTAATAACTTTAACATTACTAGGGTCCTCTATTTCATCAATATTTTTGATATTTGTTTTTAATGAAATAGCTTCAATTTCATTTGTATTATCGTTTTTAAAATTATTAATAATAAGATTTAAATCTGATTTGTTTATAAAAGGTTCATCCCCTTGAACATTAATTATCACATCACAATTAAAATTGTTAGCAAATTCTGATATTCTATCAGTTCCTGTATTATGATTTCCTTTGCTTTTAAAAAATTTAATGGAATACTTGATAAGGATATCAATAATTTCATCAGAATCTGTGATTACACAAACTTCATCAAATAGTTTTGAATTTATAAGGTTTTTTACAGTTAAAACTATCAATGGAGTGTTAGAAATTAAACTGAGAAGTTTCTTTTCTAACCTAGTTGATTCAAGTCTTGCAGGAACTAAAGCAATTGTTCTCACTCTTTAAAATTAGTAAATATAAATAAGATGCAATTTAGAGTTAAATAATAATTTTCATAATTTAAAAAAAATTGTAGTTTTGTTTCACTACAAAACAAATAATAATGAAATTTTCATTTTCAGAAAAAAATAGAAAAATAACTACTTATGCTCTCTACCTCTTTTCATTGTTATTAGTTTATCTTATATACAATGCCATTGATGCCCCTATTGAGTTCAATAAAGTTAAAAATGAGAGGTATTTAAAAGTAATTGAAAGACTAAAGGACATAAGGAATTCCCAAATAGCATACAAGAGTGTAAATGGGATTTACTCTGATAATTTTGATTCTCTAATCTCTTTTATTGATTCAGCTCAATTTACAATAGTTGAAAAAAGAGATTCGAGTTATATGCAATATGATAGAGTGTATAGAATTGATATGTTAAGAGAAGTTATTGTAGTTGACACTTTAGGTTTTGTTTCTGTAAAAGACTCATTATTTAAAGACGATGAAGTATATAAAGAAATGGCTTATGTTCCAATTAAGGGAGTTAATGAGAAATTTATGATAAAAGCTGATGTCATTGATAAAAACGGCTATAACGTTCCAGTATTTGAAGTTCGTGTTTCTAAAGATTTAATTCTTTCTGATCAAAATAAAGATTTAGTCACGCAGGAAAAAGAAATGATTTCAGTAGACGGCGTAAATGGACCATTTTTAATTCTCGGATCAATGACCGATGTAAGCACTAATGGTAATTGGCCTACAACCTTTGATGTTGAAACAAAATAAGGTTATTACAAAAAATCTAGACATATGTATAAGCAACAATTATATTTGCTTAAAAGTTTCAAGTAAATATCCTAAAGAATCTTATTTCAGTGATTTTAATTTTGAAAAAAGAGTAAAAACTAAATTTTTAAGCAATTTTTTAGACAAGGTTTTAGATGAAAAAAATTTATATAATGAGAGTATAGATGATGTTACTATTCATTATGATAACGAACTGTTTTGTTTTGTCCCCAATGAGCTTTTTGATGAAAATAAAAGAAAGGAATATTTAAAATATATTACTGAATTAAAAAATGATGATTTTATTTCTCATGACTCAATAAATGAACTAGATATTAAAAACATTTATTTACCATATGTTAATGTAAATAATTTGTTAATACAAAAATTTAAAGAAATCAGCTACTTTCATTACAACTCTACTCTTTTAAAAAGGTTAGCTTTTGAAAATAATAAATTAGAAGATAAAACAAACTTATTTTGTATAGTTTTATATGAAAAACTAAAGGTTGTTGTTTTTAAAAAAAATAACCTGTCTTTTTTCAATTGTTTCGATTATCAAAACTCATCAGATATAGTTTATTTTCTACTTTCAACATGTCAAAATTTGGAATTAGACATTAATAATATCAACCTCAGTATGATCATAAATCATAATGTTGAAAGTTTAATTGCAGAATCAAAAGATTTTTTTAAAAAAACTAAAATATTATTTGATTCAACTGAAACTAAACAAAACTTCATATTCACTTAATGAGAATTATCTCAGGAAAAAATGGTGGACAACTAATAAAAGTTCCAAAAAACTTTAAATTAAGACCAACAACTGATAGATCCAAAGAAGGTGTGTTTAATATAATTTCAAGTTACTTTAACTATGATGATTTAAATGTTTTAGATTTATTCTCCGGCACAGGAAGTATAAGCTATGAATTTGCCTCACGAGGAACAAAAAAAATAACAGCAATTGATTTAAATTCTAAGCATACGAATTTTATAAAGTCTCAATCTAAAAGATTTAACTATGACTTACGGGTTATAAAGTTTGATGTATTTAAATATTTAAGTGTTGATAAAAAAAATGAATACGATATAATATTTTTAGATCCACCATATATGTTAGAGTTAAATAAATATATATCGATAATTAATAAAATTTTTGATTTTAATATGTTAAAATTAAACGGATTTATAATAGTTGAACATTCAAATAAAATCGATCTAGATTCAATAGAAATGTTTTATATGAAAAGGAAATATGGTGGGTGTTTTTTTAGTTTTTTCAAAAACATAAGTAATTGAAAACCAGGTTTATATTTATAGTTTTTTAAATAAATAAGTTAATTTTTATCATTTTTATTTCCTGCCTTAAAAAGATAGTTTTTTTCATCTTTAGACAAGCTGTCATAACCGGATTCTGAAATTTTATCTAAAATTATATCAATCTTTTTTTGATCAATTTTATCAAACTTAATTTTTGTTTTTTTAATATTTTTACTAAACTTAAAAAACGACATAATTGAAGGTAAATTTAATCCTTGATAATTATACTTTAGCAAGCAATAACCTGTTAATGCACCGCCAATATGAGCAATGTGTCCACCAGAATTGCCATTAGGTATCTGAATAATATCCAGAATTAATAGAAAAAGTGCGATATAAATTAATTTCACATCGACTATAAAAAGTCTTATTCTTAAATTTGGATTATAGGATGATAGGTAAAATAAGACAGCCATAACACCAGCAGAAGCGCCAATCATTTGAGATTCACTTCCTTTAAATACTGGGAATACATTATAGCTAACAACATATAGCAATGCGCCAAATATGATTCCGTTAAAAAAAATATTATAGAATAATTTGTCACCAAATAAATTTTGTAAACGATTTCCAAAGTAATAAAGCATTAACATATTCCAAAAAAGATGATAAAATCCGCTGTGAAAAAAGCCATATGTTAAAACTGACCATGGTTTGAAAATTATTTTTAGTAAATCTGATTCAATTGTAAAGAAAGAGACTATATCAATATCATTAAGATTAAATAAATGCAGTATAGTTTTAATTAACAAGGGGAAAATAAAAATCAGTATATTAATTATTATGATTTTTTGTACTGAATTAGAGTTTATATAATAGTTTTTAATTTTATTTTTTAATTCCATCTTTTATTATTGAATTGATTTTTTTTCCAGTACCACATCATTAAAAACCCGGTAATCGCACCTCCGATATGAGCAAAATGTGCAATCGGACCAATTGAAGCAGATGTAAAACCAAAAAATAAGTCACCCAATATTAAAAAAGGAACCAAATACTTTGCTTTAATTGGAATTGGAGGAAACAACAACATTAATTTAGAATTAGGGAATAAAAATGCAAACGCAACTACAACACCATAAATTGCACCTGAAGCTCCAACCATAACTGTATTATAGTCAAAGTACATTGAACTTAGCCTAGCTTCAGATATAAAATCCAAAACCGAAGTCTTATAGGAGCCTGAAATTAATATATTGTTTATATCCTGAGCAGATAATCCATATTCCAGTAATTCATCTGTAACACTATTTATATTTAAATAATAAGCCGCTAGTTGAACGAAAGCAGCTCCAATTCCACACGAAATGTAAAAGAAAATAAATTTGTTATTACCCCAAACACTGACTAAGGTTGACCCAAACATCCATAGAGCAACCATATTAAAAAGTAGATGCCCAACACTACCGTGCATGAACATGTGAGTCAAAATTTGAGATATTATAAATTTATCGTTTCTAAAATAATGTAAAGATAAAATATCATTACTCAGATCAGATGAAAACTGAGTTCCGATAAAAAAAATTGAATTAATTATCAATAAATGTATTATTATCCTAGGGGTCGATCTCATTAAAACATTTTTTTAAGGTAATTTGAATCTATCGTATGAAAAACCTTCTTATTATCTGGACAAAAACCTGATTCCGTACAAGCAAACAATTGATTTATTAATTCTTCTTGTTCAAATTTATTAGAATTATTTTTTTTAGACAATGATTTTGACTTAGCCATTATCTTTGATAGATAATCGTTTAAGCTTGTTGACGATTTTTTAAAATCGAGTATTTGATTTTCGATTAGTTCTTCAAATAATAAATTTATTAAATCATGATTAAAACTAGGGTGAATACCGTCTAGTTCTAATTCATTTTCATTGAATTTTAGAAAACTAAATCCTAAATGGATTAATTGGTTTTTAATAGAACTTAAAACTCTTAACTCAGATTTATCATAATCTAATTTAATTGGAAATAATAGTTTTTGAGAAAAATTATTATTTCCTGAAATTTCTTTTAAAAATCTTTCATAAAAAACTCTATACTGGGCTCTAGAAATATCAATCACGATTAAATCATTTCTTGTTTTTGTTATTATAAATTTATCAGAGAGCTTAAAGAAACTAAGTCTGTTTTTTTCATTTATTCTTTCATCAAAAGTATTAATATTTGATTTAAATTCTTGGCTGTTATAGATTTCAATATTTTTCTCATTACCAGATTTGTTATTTTCTAAAAATGGATTAAAAGCATCGTTAAAAGCAACTGAAGGTTCTTCAATTTTCTTGTTTAAACTTAAGTTTGATAAATTCACATTATTAGAAAAGTCAATATTTGGCATAATATTAAACTTACCTAAACTATGTCTTACGGAGGATCTTATGATTGCATAAATAGATTTTTCGTCTTCAAATTTAACTTCAGTTTTTGTAGGATGAACATTGACATCAATAGAATTTTCTGGAACATCTATAAATATAAAATAAGATGGTTGATTATCTTCTGATATTAATCCATCATATGATTTTGCTATTGAGTGATTTAAATAACTGCTTTTTATAAATCTGTTATTGACATATAAATATTGATATTTCCTTGACTTATTTAAATACTCTGGCTTGTATACAAAGCCATTAATTGTAGCTATTGGTGTTTCCTCATAAATATTAACAATTTTATTGTCAATCGATTTTCCAAAAACTCTAATTATCCTTTCTTTTAAATTTGAAGGACTTAATAAATACAAATCCTTTCCATTGTGTTTAATCGAAAGATGAATATCAAAATGACTTATGGATAAACGAATAAACTCCTCAATTATATGTCTCAGTTCTACGTTATCTGACTTTAAAAACTTTCTCCTTGCAGGGACGTTGTAAAATAGATTTTGAACTGAAATTAAAGTGCCGTTTAAGCCAGACTCTTCATATTCATTAACTTTTTTACCATCTTCAACAAGAATTACATTTCTTATCCCATTTTTATTATCAGAACTAGCTATCTTCATTTTGGAAACAGATCCAATACTTGATAAAGCCTCTCCTCTGAAACCTTTTGTGTTTAGGTTTAGTAAATCTTCAGAATTTAAAATTTTTGATGTAGTATGCTTTTTGTAACACAAACTAATATCGCGAAAATTCATTCCAGAACCATTATCATTTACTTGAATTAATGTTTTACCAGAATCAATTATTAATAATTCTATGTAATTAGCACCTGAATCAATCGAATTCTCAATTAGCTCCTTGGCAACAGATGATGGTCTTTGAACAACCTCACCCGCAGCAATCTTATTAATAACGTTATAATCTAATTCTCTAATCATTTCAGGACAAAAAAATTGAAATATCAAAATCAATTACAAATAAAAAAACAAGTATCAATAGAACAGCAATAAATAGGATCGTTTTTGAAAAAAAGGAATTTCTCTTACTTCTAGAATTAAGTCTTGCCTCATTCCAGGAACTAGATTTATCATACATGCTTCTAATCTCCCTGTTTTTTGAATATGCAGAATCAAATTCGTAAACATTAGGGTTATTTTTAACTTTAGAATATCTGGGGGAATATCTAAATTTTTTGTTTTTATTAAGTTTTAATAGATTTAATTTCAAAATCGTAATATTTCAATATAAATTTAGTAAAAATGATATCAATATTGAGTTAAATCTTCTTAAAGTAATGACTATCTTAGCCCGGATTTAATGAAAAAAAAAGTTAAAGAATTATATAAATTATTAGAAACTTGTAATAAAGTTGCTATTATTACACATTTTAATCCTGATGGAGATGCTATTGGAAGCTCACTAGCCCTTCATCATTATTTTAAAAAGCTTGGATTAAATAGCAGTGTTATTACACCAAACAGGCATCCCTCATTTCTTAACTGGATTCCTGGAATAAATGAAATAATTATTCATGAAGAGAGTTCGGTTGAGTCGTTAAAAATAATTTCTGAATCTGATCTAGTTTTTACAATGGACTTCAATAAAATTGATAGATGTGGAGAAATGTCAAATGAAATTAAATTGAAAGACAAAATAGTCATGATTGATCATCATCAATTGCCAGATGACTATGCTATAACTAATTTTTCATTTCCTGATATAAGCTCTACATGTGAAATTGTATACATGATTATTGAAATGTCAAATAATTTAAGTTTAATTAACAAAGAAATAGCTACATGTCTTTATTTAGGAATGATGACCGACACTGGTTCATTTCAATACAATGGAGTAAATAGTAAAACATATAATATTGTTGCTATACTTCTCGAAAAAGGAGTCAATCAATCCTATATTTATAATAAAATCTATAATGAGAACAATATCAGTAAATTAAAAATCCTTGGAAAATCACTAAATAATTTGAATATCATTAAAGAAAATGATACAACTTATATGTTCTTAAAGAGAAGTGATTTAACAGGTTTCAATTACGTAAAAGGAGATACTGAAGGTATTGTAAATTATGGATTATCCTTAAAAAGGATAGAATTTTCAGCAATGTTTATTGAAGACTTAGATAATAAAAATTTAATAAAAATATCATTTAGATCTAAAAGTAAATTTCCTTGTAATAAATTTGCGCATGAAAATTTTGATGGAGGTGGACATATTAATGCTGCAGGTGGAAGATTTGAAGGGAAAATTGAAGACGCAATTTCAAAATTTAAAGAAAAATTAAAAGAATTTAAATCATAAAAATATGATAAATAAAAAAAATATAATCTTATTATTACTAACAATTAATATTTCATGTAACATGACAAACAAAGATGATAATGCAACAATCAATGCACTAATAAAAACAAACAAAGGAGAAATAACTGCTAAATTATTTTTCAAACAAACACCAGTAACTGTTGCAAACTTTATTTCTCTTTCCGAAGGAAATAACATGGAGGTTAGCGAACAATACAAAAATAAAAAATATTATGACGGATTAACTTTTCACAGAGTCATTTCTGACTTTATGATTCAAGGTGGCGACCCATCTGGAACTGGATCGGGTTCACCAGGATATTCATTTAAAGACGAAATTGTTGAAGATCTAAAACACAACTCAAAAGGAATATTATCAATGGCAAATGCTGGTCCTGGGACTAATGGAAGTCAATTTTTTATTACTCACAAAGAAACACCGTGGCTTGATGGTTTACACACAGTTTTTGGAAAAGTAATATCTGGAGAAGAAATTATTGATTTAATTGAACAAGGAGATTCAATCTTAAGTGTAACAATCAAAAGAGATGGTAAAAGCGCCAATAAGTTTAATGGTTCTAAAATATTTTCAAATCATTTTGAAGAAGAAAAAAAACTTAAAGAGGAGAAAGAAAAAGCATTTTTAAAATTAAAGAATAAAATTTCAAATGAACATGAAAAACTCAGCTCAAAAGCATTAAAAACTGAAACAGGGTTGAGATATCATGTTGATTTAACAAAAAATGGTGAAAAAGTTGATGAAAACAAAACAATACTTACTCATTATGCAGTTTATTTTGAGGATGGGACCTTGTTAGATACCTCAATTTTAGATGTTGCTGAAAAATTCAATCAAGTCAACATGCAAAGGAAGAATGCAGGTGGATATACTCCAATTGAAGCTAAAATTGGCCCTAAAGACATGATGATATCTGGTTTTAAAGAAGGATTGAAGTTGCTAAAAATTGGGGATAAAGCTACTCTTTTTCTTCCATATTATTTAGCATATGGAGAAACTGAATCTAGAGGCATACCTGCTAAATCAAATCTAATTTTCGAAGTAGAAATTGTTGAACAAAAATAATTAATAATGAAATTAAAAATTAAGAGAGCTATAGATTTTCTTTTAATTTTCATTTTTATAGTTGTTGTATACATAAATAACACTGATTTCGAAAAGTTTTTAGGAGTGTACTCTCATTTCTATAGTAACTGGGTAATAATCATATCTTCCATAACCAGTATTTTATTTATAAATATTGGAGATATATTATATATATGTGCAATACCTTTAATTTACTATTATTTACTCAAATCTAAAACAAGAAGGTTTTTTATAATTAGATTAACATTTGTTATAATCTTTATATATTCTTGGTTTTATTTAAGCTGGGGTTTTAATTATAATAAGGAATCGATATATAAAAATAATTTTTATGAATATGACATTAATGAGCTTGCTGAAACAACTGATTTTTATATTAATAAAATAAATAATATCCACGTTGCAATGTTATTAGATGAATATGAAAAAGTAGTGATTGAAAGCTCGTTCATTGAAATAGTAAATGAATGTAAAAGTTCTTTTGAAAAACTTAATTTTGAAAATTTTAATTTTAAAAAACTTAAAGTAAATAAATCTTACTTTTCACTAATTATTTCTTACATGGGATTTACTGGATACATAAACCCTTTTACCATTGAAGCTAATATTAATTCTAGAATACCAAAGATTTCATATCCATCAACAATATCTCACGAAATTGCTCATCAAATTGGATTTGCTGGGGAAAATGAGGCAAATTACATAGGGATTTTGTCAAATCAGCAATCTTCTAATCTTGAAATAAATTATTCAGGAAATTTACTTGCCTTACAGTATCTATTAGGTCAATTATACTTTGCAGACAATAATTTATACTCTGAAAAAATAAAAGGAATAAGAAATGGTATTTTACAAAATATTGAAGAAAAAAGAGTGTTTAGTCTTAAATATAAAAATACAATTGAACCATTATTTAAAAAAATTTATGATTTTTACTTAAGAAAAAATAACCAATCGTATGGGATAAAATCATACGGAATGGTTGTTAATTTATTAATTTATGATTATCAGTCCAAAATTTGACTTTCAAGCTCTCCTTCAAGTTGATTCTTCAGTTTATAAAATTCTAAACTCAATTCTTTTAACATATTATTAAAATCGGTAATCAAAGATTTAGCTTTGTTTAAACTTGATATTTGCATTGAAGTTGGACCATAAGAACTATTGACTCCGCTGATAGCGACACTTAATCTATCTGATATAGTTTCGATGTCTTTTTCTCTTATATCTTTTTTAGATTTATTTCCTGAAACAAAAACATCAATCATATTTATCATTTCTTTAATTTGATTATAATTATCAAAATAACTCTTATAATTTGATGTTTTAGAAATTAATGATGGAATTGATTTATTTGATTTTTTAATCTTACTAAACTTGTGATTTACATCAGAGTAATTCTTATATGTATTTTCTAAGTCAACTATAAATGCTTCTATTTGATCTAAATTAGGATTATTTAGAACACCTGTTCTAATTCTCTCAACCTCAAAAAACTTACTTCCTATTTTATTGACTTCTCCGTTAAACTCTGTATAAACATTAAAAGAGTATTTACCCGGGCTAACTCTAATACTAGGTGAATATAACCTTGATGAACCAGATATAATATTACTTTTCAAATCCCTTGTTAGATCCCAAGAAACTCGGTTAAATCCTTTTTTGTAAGGCACTGAAAATCTATCAATAAAAAGATTATTACTGTCAAAAATTTCAATTAATGTTTTAGGTGAGGATTCGTTAATCTCACTATCTAATTCAGCCCAACCGGGGAAAGGGATGTTAGAATTAGATTTTTCTAATTCTTTCTCTACTTTTTTTCTTTTTTGCTTTCTTGTTAGTAATTCATCACTTAAATAAAATGTTAAAATAGCACCATAATCTGGATTTTTAGCATAATAAGTATCACTTCCTTGGGACGAAGAGCCTGATCTTATAGGGCTATATTGTAAGGCCTTTCTGGGTGAGAAAACTAAATTATTTTTTAGTGATTGGGTAGAAATAAATCTTAAAGGAGAATAATCATCAAGAACGTAGAATCCTCTACCAAATGTAGCGGCAACAAGATCATTTTCTCTTTTTTGAATTACTAAATCTCTTATTGAAATAGTAGGTATTCCATTTGAGAACTTGATCCAATTATTTCCACCGTTTATTGTTACATAAATACCGTATTCTGTTCCTAGAAACATTAAATTCTTATCGATATGATCTTGAACTATTCTCCAGCATATAAAACCATCGGGAATACCATTACCAATATTAGCCCAAGATTCACCACCATCTACAGACCTGTATACGTAAGGCTTATAATCTCCAAACTTGTGATTATCTAAAAGGACATATACTGTATTAGAGTCAAATAAGTCTGCCTTTATATCATTTACAAATGAACCCTTAGGTACACCTGGTAGTTTTTCAAAACTAACTTTACTCCAATTTTGTCCAAAATCTCTAGTATATTGAATTATTCCGTCATCAGTTCCTGCATAGATAATATTCTTATCAACTGGAGATTGAGATAAAGAAGTAATTGTATTGTAAGTCGACATTGCATAAACATCCCATGGATTATCCCAACTTTGTACTTTACCCATAATTGGAAGTTCTAGTCTTTCTTGATTTAATGTCAAATCTCCTGAAATTGACTTCCAATGATCTCCCCTGTTGTTAGAAGCCCAAACCCTTTGTGATCCAAAAAATATAGTTTTTGGATCATGTGGACTAACTAAAATTGGAGCATCCCAATTAAATCTTTCATAGGAATTATCAATCTCATTTTGAGGTTTAATAAATGTTGCTTCACCATTAGTTCTATCAATTCTATGTATATTACCTTGTTGAGATTGAGCATAAACGATGTCTGGATTTCCAGGCTCAGTTGCAGGTTGATGACCATCTCCACCAAGTAAAACAAACCAATCGGAGTTTGTAATTCCTGATCTCTTAAATGTACGACTTGGACCTCCTTGAGTATTGTTATCTTGGGTTCCTCCAAAAATATTATAAAAGGGATATGCGTCATCGACAGCTAGTTTGTAAAATTGTGTTAAAGGAAGATTTGCAACAAATTTCCACGATTTTGTATCATCAAATGATTCATAAACCCCTCCATCAGTACCGATAAGTAAATAATTTGGATCACTCATTTTAAATGTTAATGAATGATTGTCAACATGTTTATCATTTTCATTCATCATAGAGAAATCTTTGCCACCATTTTCAGAAACCTGAACATTTGTATCCATCAAATAAATTTTATCAAATACGTGAGGAGAAGCTACAAGCTCTTGATAATAATGCGGTCCAGTAGCACCAGAAACAGTGTCAGACATTTTTTTCCAACTTCCACCAGAATTAGTTGATTTATAAACTCCTCCATTTCTTCTGTCTGTTTCTACAGCTGCATAAAGTATGCTACTATCGAAAGGAGATATAGCTAGACCAATTTTTCCTAGATTAGAGCTTGGAAGGCCATTTTTAATTTCAATCCATGTTTTACCATTATCTACAGATTTATATATAGATGTTCCAGGACCACCACCCATATAAGCTGCAACATTTCTGTGTCTTTGCCAAGTAGCGGCATATAAAGTGGTAGGATTATTATGATCAATTATAATATCTGTCACACCAGTCCATTCATTAACATTTAAAACATTTTCCCAATCTTCACCACCATTGTTAGACCTAAACAATCCTCTATCACCTGCAGGAGACCATAATGGACCCTGTGAAGCTACAAAAATAAGGTTTGGATCCTCAGGACTTACTATAATCTTTGAAATATGTTCAGAAGATTTTAATCCCATGTCCTTCCATTTTTCACCTCCATTTTCACTCATGTAAACACCGTGTCCAATACCAACATGTCTACCACCGACATTTTCTCCGGTTCCTAACCATATTTTTGAAGAATTGTGAGGGTCAATAGTAATAGCCCCTGTTGAATAAAATGGTTCATCATCCGAAATAGGGGACCAAGTGGTTCCTGAGTTAGATGTTTTCCAAACACCACCTGAACCGACAGCTACATACCATTCACTTTCATTTTCTGGATTTATAACAATATCAGCAATTCTACCCGACATAAATGCTGGACCTATACTTCTAAATTCTAAACCAGAGAGCATAGATGATTTTAAATCATATTGTTGGGGTTTTTTTCTCTGAGCATTGATATTCAATAAAAAACATAAAGAAATACTTATTAAAATAATTTTTTTCATACTTAAAGATATTTACTTAAATATATCAAATAATAGTAAAGAATAAAATGATATTGTAATTTTGAGTAGTGAATAGAATTAAGAGTATTTATATTATTTTAATAATATTACTTTTCTCATGTGAGCCAGACGATATATGTCTAGAAAGCTATGATGATACACCAAAACTTATCATAAGATTCTATGATGAAATTACAAATGAATTAAAACCTATTTTAAACTTACAAATCACATCAGCACAGAGTCAAGACACTTTGTTTTTTAATGAAACCGATTCAATACCAGTGCTATTAAATCATAAAGAAAATTTCTCATCATTAAGTTTTAATATAAATTCATCTAGCTCAGATAACAATAATGACAACATACTAATTAACTATAGCCGAGAACCTCTTTTTATTTCTGTTGGATGTGGGTATATCTTAAATTTTGATATAAATTCATTTATTATTGAAAAGGACCAAAACAACTGGATTAAAAATTATAATATTCATAAATCAAGAATTGAAAATGAAGAAACAAGACATGTTGAGATTTTTCATTAATATAATTATTATAATTCTGCTTTGTGGAAAAAACCACAGTCAGGCCGAAAAAGACTCAATATCTTTAGAGAACAAGTATGGGATAAGAATTGGTCTGGACTTTTCAAAACAAATTAGAATGTTGACTGAAGACTATAGTGGTTTGTCATTGTACGGAGACATTAAAATTAAAGAAAGAGTGTTTATTGTTAGTGAGTTGGGGACAGATGAAAAAAACATACATAATGAGAATTTAAAATCTAAGTTTTCAGGAAATTACATAAAAGCTGGATTTAACTATAATCTCTATAATAATCTTCCAGGGCTAAATAATGAAATATATGTTGGTTTTAGGTTTGCAAGTAGTAAATTTCAAAGCGAAATCTCAGAGTATAGGATATATAACAAAGATCAGTTCTGGTCAAAAAATCCAATTTATGACAATACAATTTATAAAGACTTAAATGCTAATTGGATAGAATTAATTATTGGAATAAATGCTGAACTTATAAATAATTTTTTTATTGGATTAAGCTTAAGATTAAATAGACTGTTAAATCAAAAAAAACCTGAAAATTTCACAAACCTATATGTTCCAGGTTTTAATAAGGTAACTGAAAATAATAATTTTGGAACTGGACTAACATATTCCCTAATATATCAAATCCCAATTATCAAAAAATAATGAATTGGTTTAATTCTGAATATTATCACATACTGTATAAAAACAGAGACAAGAAAGAAGCAGAGTATTTTATACTTAATCTCATAAAAAAATTAAAGATAAAAGAAGGATCAAGAATACTTGATTTAGCATGTGGTGTTGGAAGACATTCAATATTTCTAAATAAAAAAGGAATGAATGTAGTTGGATTTGATAATTCGGAAAACAATATAAAAAAAGCAAAAAAATTTGAAAAAAATTTTCTTGTTTTTGAAAAAAGAGAAATGACAGAAAAATATGGTGATAATTTTGATTTTATTTTTAATTTATTTACAAGCTTTGGTTATGTAAATGAAGAACACAATATAAATACTTTGAAATCTATTAACAGCTCACTTTTAAAAGATGGAGTTTTGATTATAGATTATTTAAATATTCATAAAATAAAAAAAGAATTAGTTGAAAAAGAAAGTAAAAAAATTAACAATATCATTTTTAATATAAATAGATTTTTTGAAGATAATTTTATAATAAAAAGAATTAATGTTATTGATAAAAACAAAAAATTTGAATTTACAGAAAAAGTAATGAAGCTTGGATTAAATGACTTTCAAAAATATTTTGAAAAATTCAACCTCGAAATTTTAAACGTTTTCGGAGATTATAGTTTAAATAAATTCAATAAAAATTCAGATAGATTAATAATGATAATAAAAAAATCCCAGCCTTAAAAGACTGGGATTCGAGGAGGGCAGTGACATACTCTTCCACCTAACGGTAGTACCATCTGCGCTACTGGTCTTAACTTCTCTGTTCGATATGGGAAGAGGTGTTCACCAATGCTATAACCACCCAAATTTTACTTACAAAATGTAAGGGATAATTAAATCCAATAAGTTAACATATTGAAAATTTAATAATATAAGTAATACAATTAAGAAAAGGTTTACGATAGACCTACGGGTAATTAGTATCACTCGGCTATGACATTACTGCCTTTAC
>JBELHE010000018.1:0-21828 GCA_042091575.1 Cryomorphaceae bacterium | reverse complement strand
ATATTTTTTTTATAATAATCTGTCTCAGGAGGAAGGCTAAAATTATGCCAAAAACTTTGATTATAAGCTATGTCGTATAATGACATATCTTTTTGTTCCATATCCATAAATTTATCAAATTTTTGTTTGTTCTCTATCATTTTTGTCACTATCAGTTCATGTCTAAATGATACAGGATAAAATTCTCTAACTTTTTTACCAGAACTAATCATTGCTCTCTTTACATTTTCAGGTAATTCCCTGGCTCCTTTCCATTCTCTTTTGTGGTAGCTCAAATAAAGTTTGCCTTCACTATTTTTTTTGTATATCCATAACCCTATTTGACTTTTACCAACTTTAGGGTTTTTATCAGATTCTACTTGATATATTTTATAACTCTCAAAACCAATTATAAGTTTAAGTTTATCAAAATTATCATTGATACCTTCAAATATTAATACATCTTCATTATCATAAGATGAGTTTTTAATTTTTTTCCATTTATAGTCCTTAGCTCTAATACCTCTTCTCAAGGGATTATTCCATTCAGTGTATTGCAAAGGATGATATTGAGCCTCATTTTTTACAAATCTATAATCTGCTGACTTTCTTTGATTTTCAATATTTGATTTAATAATATTTGAATTAGGTCCCTTGTCAATTGCTTTTATAAATTGTTCAATAAAAAAGGCACATTTTTCTTCTTCCACATCCCATCTTCTGTATAAGATATTTAGTTGATGGCTATTACTTAAGGAATTATTTTTCAGGGATTTTAATGCTCTTTCTATATAATTTATAGGTGCTTTCACAACAACTTCATCAAGTTGAGTTAGTTGTTCAGAAAGAGTTATCAGTTTATTTTTTTTCTCAAGGTAATCCTTAACTTTTATTTTAAAAGTTTTGAAACCTAATGATGAAATTTCTAATGTATCTTGTATTTCATTAGAGCTAACAATAAATGAGAATGTACCTTCAGATGTTGATGTGGTTCCGATATTTTTCTTTAAAATTCCAACTGCTGCAAACGGAATCTCAAAATTATTTTCGTCTAAAACAGTTCCATCAATCAGTAAATTTTGACCATAAAAAAAATTACATGTCAAAAAAAGAATTGTGATATAATAAAAGTTAATTTTATGAGTCATCACATTAAATATAATAATTATGGTTTTCTATTGTGATTTTCTTTATGATTAAATATAAATTATTTACAATATATGCTTTGGGTAGCCTTTATATACTTATTGGTATCACTCACTTTACAAATGCAGATTTTTTTAAAATTATTATGCCAGACTATATTCCTTTTCATTATTTTTTTATTTACGCTTCTGGTTTATTTGAAATTATTTTTGGTTTTATGATTTTTTTTAAAAAATACAGATTGTATGGCTCGTGGGGAATTATATTCTTATTAATTTTAGTTTTTCCAGCAAATATATTTTTATATAATTCAAGTGAAGTTCAAGAAATATTATCGGTTTCTAAGCTACAAACATTGATTAGATTACCATTTCAAATTCCATTAATTATTTTAGCTTTTTGGCATTCAAAAAACTTTAATTCAAAATTTTTTAATTTATCTTGTAGTATAATTTTTATACCAACTCTAATATATTTTTTATATCTCTCTTTTTAAAAATAAACTTATGAATTTAAAAATATCCGTTCTAATATTCCTTTTAAGTTTTAGTGTTTTTTCTCAAAAAAATCTAGTAAATATTGACTCATTAATTAAATCTGATAATTATTTTGTTTTAAAAGATATAAAGTATGGAAGTTTTGACAGAAATATTTTGGATTTATGGATATCTAATAAAGTGAATAAATCTCCATTGATGATCTACATCCATGGAGGAGGTTTTGGTTCAGGAAGTAAAGAGTCAGCATACTCTAAAAATAATTTTAATAGAATTAAAAAATTGATTGATAATCGTGTTTCATTTGCAACAATAAATTATAGATTTAAAAATAATAATGATGGAATCCTAACTTCTTTGAAAGATGCTAAAAGAGCATTACAGTTTTTAAGATTTAATAGTGACAAATACAAAATTGATAAATCAAAAATTGGTGTCATGGGCTCCTCGGCAGGCGCCACTTCATCTTTATGGCTTGGTTTTTTTGATGATATGGCAGATTTGAAGAGCACTGATCCTGTTGAAAGAGAATCATCAAGAGTTTCACTTGTAGTTGGTATTGCTGCAGCTCACACAATGGACTTAAATAAATGGAGAATTATGGCAAATGTTGATAAACAGTACATGGAAGAATTGACTAAACAATACATTGGAAAATTAGATCAAGAAAAATGGATGAACGAAGTTTATGTTAAAAATTATATTTCAAAAATTGATTTTTTTGACAAAATGGATATAAATGATCCTCCTTTTTTTATTGTAAATTTTGGCAAAAATAGAAAGCCAAGAAATATTGCAGATTTTCATCACCACCCCTTACACGCAAGAGAGTTAAAACTGAAAGCTGATTCATTAAGCATGAAGAATGTTGTTTATGCAACCGGAATTGGTATAATTGATAAATCTAGACAAAATATGGTTGGATTTATATTAGAAAATTTAAACTAATTTTTTTTATATTTTCCTATAAACATTGGAACTGATTTTTGATATTCAGCATATTTTGGATATTTTTTTAAACTAATTTCCTCACTAAATTTTGCACTATTATTGAAAAGTATTACTAACATGACACATCCAATAATTGACCAATTAAAAATCAAATTATTAGCTGAAAAAGAAAAAAGGTAAAAAGTAATCCAAATCAATTGTTCACTTGTAAAATTTGGATGCCTTGAGAAGCCCCATAATCCATTGGAAATAAAACCATCCTTAAATTTACCCTCTAATTTTTCACCATTTTTAATTTTTATGTGTTTTATGGATTGAAAATTATATTGTTGTTGATCTGATATTGCTTCGACAATAATAAACAGTAACATAAAAAAAGTTAAAATATAATCAGTGAAATTAACAGGGTTTTCTGATCCTTGCCATGCCGAAAGAATAGGCATTGTGAACATAAAAATTAATCCCATTTGATAAAAACATATAAAAAATAAATTAAATAATGACCAATTAAAATTGGATCTAAAAAACGGAATAGATTTTCTTACCTCTTTCCATCTGTAATCTTCCTCACCCTTCCAAAAATATATACTATATCCACCTTTACGTGAAAAGTTGTACGTTAATCTTAATCCCCAAATTGTTACAAGAACAGACATTAGTACCATTCTTTCATTAAAATTTGATGATATTGTAAAGTGCCATACAATAAAAATTGGTACCAAACTCCACACCTTATCAATTTGGCTATAATTCTTTGTAATTTCACCTGTTATAAAACAAATGGAAGATATTATTATATATGATTTAAAAATAAATTTTAGACTTGTTATTTGATTTTTATTGAAATTAAATTCAAAGAAATCTGTAAAAAATAATAAAAATATTATTAGTAAAAATGTTGATAGTAGAATTAAGATTTTTTTAATCATGTCTATCAATTTAACTAATAATTTTTAAATTGTAATTAAATTACTCTTTTGAGTTATTAAGGAAAACAAAAAATGAATAAAAACTGTTCGAATAATAGTTTAAATATATTCATTCCAAGTAATGAAAATCCTTGGGAAGAAAAGAAAATTTTATACCTATTTAGAAGAATGGAGTTTGGAATAGATAAAAATAATTTATCTAATTTTCTGAGTTATTCACCACAAAATTTAATTGATAAAATTATTGATGATGCTTTAAATCTTGAAATTTCACCGGATCCTGGATGGGCAAATTGGACTGCTTCAGATTTTAATGAATCAGGCAGAAATCGTGGAGCTTTCTTTCGAGATCATCAAAAAATAGTTTTTAGAGATTTATTAAAAAATGGTTTCCGTGATAGATTAACACTTTTTTGGAGTAATCATTTTGTAACTGAATATTACATGTATAATAACCCTGCATATGCTTTTAGGTATTATAATAATATTCAAAAAAATGTTTTGGGTAATTTTAAGGATTTTGTTAAAGCTATTGGTCTAGATGATGCAATGTTAATGTATCTAAATGGCTTTGAAAACAAAAACTCTAAACCAAATGAAAATTATTCAAGAGAATTATATGAGCTCTTTACATTAGGTGAAGGAAATGGGTACACTCAAGAAGATATAACAGAAACCTCAAGAGCATTAACTGGATTTAATACCAGAAGTAATCAAGGTCCAATATCATTTAATGAAAAATGGTATGATGATGGTCAAAAGACAATCTTCGGAAGAACTGGAAATTGGGATTATAATGATGTAATAGATATTTTATTTGATGAGAAAAAAGAATTGATAGGTAAATTTATATGTACTAAACTTTATAAATATTTTATAAATCCTAATGTAAATGACGATGTTATTAATAAGTTGTCAAGTTATTTTATTGAAAATAATTTTTCTTTAAATCTTCTTTATAGAAAAATGTTTAAAAGTGAACATTTTTTTGATAATTATAATAGAAATGTATTAATTAAAAGTCCTTCAGATTTGTTATGTAATTTATTTAATCAATTAAAGTTTCAAACACCTGATAATTATAACTTAGATAATTACTTTATATATAAATCCAGAGACATGGGGCAGGAGGTTCTGAACCCTGTTGATGTTGCAGGATGGCAAGGAAATCATCATTGGATTTCAACTGGTTCGCTTCCAATGAGATGGGAATTTATTGATAATATATTATGGAAGTTTTGGCAAAAGGATAAAATTCAATATCAAAATTTTCTGAAAAATATTGTTGGAGATACTGATACTAATCCAAATAGTATTGTAAAAAAAGTAATTGATTTTATGTTTTGTGAATATGATATAAAACAAGAGGATTTGAGTGATGCAGTTGAAGTTTTTAAATCAGATGTTCCTGATATTTATTATGAAGATGGTACATGGAACATTAACAATGATACTGTACCTCTTCAAACCTATAGATTAATAGGTTTTTTAATTAAATTACCTGAATTTCAACTAAAATGAGTGATAAGTATTTAAATTCTGATAAACATAATAAGGAACATTCTCATTGGGACAGAAGGGGATTCTTAAAGGTATTAGGGATTGCTGGTGCTGGTTCTATCTCTTTAGGCAATTCTCACTTATCAGTTATTAATTCAAACTTTGTTGCTAATGCTCTTGGAAACTCAATTTCGGATAGGGTATTGGTTATGATTAGATTAAAAGGGGGAAATGATGGTTTAAATACAATTATTCCTGTCTATGATTATGATAATTATGTATCTAAAAGGCCTTCAATTCATATACCTAAAAATAATTTAGTAAAGCTTAATGATGACTTTTCAATCCCTAGTTATATGAACTCCCTCAATCCCTTTTGGAAAGATGGTAATATGAAAGTAGTTCATGGTGTTGGATATGAGAATCAAAACCTATCACATTTCACATCCTCTGACATATGGGCAACTGGAACTAAGGATAAATCTCAAATGTCAACAGGTTGGTTAGGTAGATATTATGATGAAAAATACTTTGATTATGCAACAAACCCACCAGATAAACCTGTAGCTATTCAAATTGGTAGTAATTCTAATATGATTTTTAAAGGAGATCAAAGATCTTATGCTTTTGCCGTTGCTAATGAAAAAAGATTAGAACAAGTTGCTGAAAGAGGTGAGTTTTTTTCTACTGAAAATTTGCCTGATTGTACACATGGAGATCAAATTGAGTTTTTGAGAAGAGTTTCAAATACGACATATGATTATGCAGAAGTTATAAGCGAGGCATTTAATAATTCAGATGATTCTGAATCTTATACCGATTCAAATTTAGATAAACAATTAAGGTTAGTTTCTAGATTAATAAAAGGGGGATTAGGATCAAAAATTTATATGGTTTCACTTGGTGGGTTCGATACACACGGAAATCAACCAGAGACACATCAATCTTTATTAACACAACTTTCAGAATCGATTAAAATATTTTATAATGATTTAAATTATGATGGTTTTGATTCGAAGGTTCTAACCTTGACATTTTCAGAGTTTGGAAGAAGAGTTAGAGAGAATGGGTCTGAGGGTACCGATCATGGTTCTTCAGCTCCTGTTATGCTTTTTGGTCCTGCACTTAGAGGAAGTGGTTTCGTTGGCGAACACCCTAGTTTATCAGCTCTTGATAAAAGAGGAAATATGCAGTATGGTGTTGATTTTAGATCAATCTATCAAACAATTCTAACTAATTGGTTATGTGGTGATTCAAATTATATAAATAACGCAATGTTAGGAGAAGATTTTGACTTGCTTGGATTGGGATTTGCTTGTGATGATAAAGATATAGTTGATTATAATTCTTTAGTTAATTATCATTACCCGATATACTTGAATGGCAATAAAAAGGTTGATTTAAACCTCAGATTAAAACAAGATCATAATATTAGTATTAATGTTTTTGATATACTTGGAAGGCATGTCTCAAATGTATATGATGGTATGCTAAAAAGAGGTGAACATAATTTCGGTTTGAGCGAAAACCAATTTAAAAAATTATCAAATGGCCAGTACTTTTATTCAATTAAGGTATCAGGAGGTAATACTTTGAGTAAGTCTTTTATTGTTAAATAGAAGTAAAAATTTTTTCCATTTTTTTATTTTCTTCCACGGCAAGTTCTTTGTCAACTAATATTCTGCCACTATACTCATCAGTTATAAACTTTTTTCTCGATGCAATGTCTAGTTGTACTTGAGGAGGTATTACAAAAAAAGAACCGGCTGAGGCTCCTCTTTCAACCGGGACAACAGCTAAACCATTTTTTACACTTGATCTTATCTTGTGATATGATTTTAAAAGAGATTCATCAATTTTAGACTGAAATTTGTCAGATTTCTTTAGTAGTTCTGATTCTTCTTTTTCAGTTTCTTTTGTTATTGCATTAAGCTCTTTCTTTTTATGCTTTAAGTGTGAGTTTCTTTCATTTTTGATATCGTTAGCCTCTCCAAGCTTTTCATTTTTTAGTTCAATTTGAGCTTTTAACTCATTAATTTGTTTTTCAGCATACTCAATTTCCAGCTCTTGATATTCAATTTCTTTACTCAGAGATTCAAAAGCTCTATTATTTCTTACATTTTTTTGTTGATCATTATACTTTTTTATAAGAACTTTTGATTCTTCAATTTTATTAAGTTTTTCTTTAATTTCATTTTCAAACCCATCAACACCAGCCTGAATCTTAACAATTCTTACTTCTAATCCAGAAACTTCATCTTCTAAATCTTCGACTTCCAATGGAAGTTCACCTCTCACACTCCTTAGTTTATCAATTCTAGAATCTATTAACTGCAAATCATAAAGTGCTCTTAATCTTTCTTCAACGGAGTATTCTACTTTTTTTGCCATATTTAAAAATAATTTACTGGGTTTGTTTTTGTATTTGTAATAATGCACGCAAACTTAGGAATTTTTTTAATAAGATAGTTGAAAATCAGTTCTTTTGTAAATTGTTCACTTTCGTAATGGCCAATATCAATGAGAAGAATTTGATTATTAGCTTTAAAAAAATCATGATATTTTAAATCAGAAGTAATGAAACAATCAATTTTTTCATCAATTGCAGTATTTATTGCAAAGCTTCCTGACCCGCCCAAAACTGCTACTTTTTTTATTTTTTTATTTAAAAAACTACTGTGTCTTAAATAACTTAATCCCATTTTCTTTTTGATATGAGTTATAAAATTGTTTTCGTATAAAGATTTATCAAGATTTCCGTACATTCCCATTCCGATTCCATCTATTGTTTTGCTAGGTATTAAAAAATTTAAAATTTTAATTTTTAGTTTTTGACATATTTTAAAATTCACACCTTTAGGATTATTGTCTAAATTAGTATGAATACAATATATATTTAAATCATTTTTTATAGATTTTATTATAATTTTTTGAATTCTATTTTCAACACTAATTGATTTTATGGGTTCAAATATTAATGGGTGAAATGTTATTATTAAGTTACATTTATTATCAATGGCTTCATTAACTACTTCCATTGTAGTATCAAGAGTAATTATCGTTTTATTAATATTACTGTTTATATCTCCAACAATTAACCCAACATTATCAAATTCTTCAGCATGCGATAGTGGTGCCCAATTTTCTAAAATATTTATAATACTTGATAACTTCATGAATTTTTTATCAAATATAATTTATATTTTCGTCTAATGTCTTTGCTGAGAAAATTCCTTTTTCCATTCTCATTATTATTCACTGTGGTTCAAACTTTTCGTAATTTCCTTTACGATTATGAAATAATTACTAATTCAAAATTTAATACACCAACAATATCAATTGGGAATTTATCATTTGGTGGAACTGGAAAAACTCCTATGGTTGGTTATTTGTTATCAAATTATTTAAAAAAATACCAGATTGCTACATTAAGCAGAGGTTACAAAAGAAAGTCAAAAGGTTTTTTAAAATTAGATTTAAAATCGGAAATTAATTATGTTGGTGATGAACCTTATACATTAAAAATAACCTATCCAAAAAGTGAGGTATATGTATGTGAAAATAGAGTATTTGGAATCAAAAGAATTCTTAAAGATTTTAAATGTGATTTAATAATCTTAGATGATGCATTTCAGCACAGAAGACTTTTTGTAAAGTTAAATATTATTTTAACTAATTTTTCAAACCCTTTTTACAGTGACTACATCATGCCATTTGGTAATTTAAGAGAGCCAAGATCGTCATACAAAAGAGCTGATATAATTATCGTTTCAAAATGTCCTGAAAATCTTAATTCAAATGAAATGGATGAAATTAAATCAAAAATTAAGCTCATAAAAAATCAAAAATTATTTTTTACTACAGTTGTTTATAAAGAAAAAATATATGGAGATAAGATTGAAAATATTAAAGCCTTTTCTGGAAAAGAAATTATTCTTGTAACAGGTATTGCTGAAACAAAAAATATTGAAAAATATTTAAATAACAAGAAAATAAAATTTAAACACTTAAAGTATTCAGATCACCATAATTATTCTAAATATGACATTGATAGTATAAAAATAATATCAAGGAATTTAAATGTAATTACAACAAAAAAGGATTATTTTAAATTAAATGAAAAAATTAGTAATCTTTTCTATCTGGATATTGAAACTAAGTTTTTGAAAGATGAGTCAATATTTCTAAAAGAAATAAATAAAATTTTAAATTAATTTATATGTTTCTGAGCCTTGTATGAAGATCTTACCAATGGTCCACTTTCAACATGGATAAAACCTATGTCAAGTGCTATTTTTTCATATTTTTTAAAAATCTCTGGACTTATAAAGTTTTTAACCGGAAGGTGTTTTTTTGATGGTTGCAAATATTGCCCTATTGTTAATACATCAACCTTAGCGTTTCGTAAGTCTTTAATTGTTTGAATAACTTCTAAGTCAGTTTCTCCAAAACCTAGCATTAATCCTGATTTTGTTCTATTGACTCCCTTATTTTTTAAATATTTAAGTACATCAAGGCTTCTAGAATATCTAGCTTGAATTCTAACCTCTCTTGTAAGTCTTTTAACAGTTTCTATATTGTGAGATATAACCTCTGGTTTTACATCAATAATTCTGTTTAAATGTTTTTCAATTCCCTGGAAATCAGGAATTAGTGTTTCCATCGTAATACCTGGATTAAGCCTTCTAATACTTTTAACAGTCTCAGCCCAAATAATGGAACCTTGGTCTGCTAAGTCATCTCTATCTACAGATGTAATAACAGCATGTTTGATTTTCATCAAGGAGATGGATTTCGCAACTTTTTCGGGTTCCTCCCAGTCAACATTCTCAGGTCTACCAGTTTTAACACCACAAAATCCACAGGATCTTGTACAAATATTCCCTAATATCATAAACGTTGCCGTACCTTCTCCCCAACATTCACCCATATTAGGGCAGCTTCCAGATGAACAAATAGTATTTAACTTATATTTATCAACTAATGTTCTTAGATTTGTATATTGTTTACCTACAGGTAATTTAACTCTAATCCATTTTGGTTTTTTTGAAAACTTATCAGTTGAGGAAGAGTC
The DNA here is from genome assembly GCA_042091575.1 of Cryomorphaceae bacterium. Classification (GTDB taxonomy): domain Bacteria; phylum Bacteroidota; class Bacteroidia; order Flavobacteriales; family Flavobacteriaceae; genus Eutrophosalina. The sequence goes on along the minus strand of JBELHE010000018.1, from coordinate 11,752 downwards.
AGAAGTATTTTTTGATGAGGGTAGTTCTAACTTTTTCCAAGATGATTTTTTATCGCTAGATTTTTCAAAATTCGAATTATCAAATTTATCGGATATTTTTACAGGCTTTAATAATTGAGTTTCCAATGAAAGATATAAACAACAAATATACCATTATAAAATTATTTTAGATTAATGTTAAATACCAAATAGAAAAAAATGTTAGAAATAATATTCCTGATATTGAATAAACTTTCATCCAAATAGATAATCTATGTTTTTTTGGTACTAAACTGCTTGTCATAAGAATGTAATTAATTAATGCATAGAAAGGAGCAGTTATAAATGATAATACAGTAGCAATTTTTACAAGATTACCCATTTCTGATATGAAAAATATAAAAATAAAAACTGTACCAACTGACAAAATTGTAATCCAGCTATTGTAATCATTAAGTTTTTTAAATTTTAATAGTTCTGCTGTCTTACTCATAGCTCTTGGTGAAGCATCTAGGCATGTTATAGTTGTACTAAACATAGTCGTAAATGCTGCAACTGCTATAAAAACAAACATTCCTTCACCAAGATTAGATGTATATAGTTTTATTAATTGAGAAGCAAAAACACTTCCTGAATCAGAAAACCTTTCACCAGAATCATACATTACATATGCTCCCAAACCTAAAAAACTTAACCCTAAAAAAAAAGTTATCAAGTAGCCAAGATTAAAATCAAATTTAGCAGATTTATAATTTATTTTTTCTTCTATTTTTATCTTTTCTTTTGTCCATATTGATTGCCAAATTGAAATATCTAATGGCGCTGGCATCCAGCCCATAAATGCTGCTAAAAACACAATTCCTTCAAAATTTTCAGGAAAAATTTGATCTAAATCTATTATTGTTTTACTATTTATTGATGATGAAACTAAGGCAATAATAGTCGATACTGCAAGTATGATTATAATTAATTTCATTAAGTTATCCAATAGCTTATATTTTCCAATCTTCAATAAAAAATATGATATAATAATAATTAGTAAAGCCCAATAAGTTATATCTTCAGTAATACCAAAAAGTTCAATTGCTAGACCAGCTGTAACAATAGTTACAGCAGCTTGTATTGTAAATATTGTAACTAATGACAAAATGAAGTAAATTACTAAAACCCATTTATTTATTTTTAAGTACCCATCTAAAACAGTTTCGCCTGTTGCATGTGTATATTTTGTTCCAAACAAAAAAAAAGGATATTTAAAAAAATTACATAATATTAAAACCCAAATTAAGCCAAAACCAAATTCTGCTCCAGCTCTAGTTGATTGTACCAAATGAGAAACCCCAATAGCAGCACCAGCAAATAGTAATCCAGGACCTAGTTTCCTAATAAATTTTATCATTTAAATTCTAATATCTCACTTAAAATTTTTTTTGCTCTGAAAATTTTAATTTTGACAGTGTTTAAAGGTTGGTTGATTTTTTTAGAAATTTGCCTAATTGATAAGTCTTCTAAATACTTTAGTTTTATTATTTCTTTATACATCGGTTTTAACTCTTCAATCTTTTCATTTAAGTGATTATATTTTTCTTTATTTATCAATTCTTCCTCAGGATTAAAATTATTTTTTAACCCTACTAAGTTAATATTTTCAATGTTTTCAAATCTTAACTTTTTCTTTTTGAAGTAATCATTTAATTGATTTTTTGCAATTGAGACAATCCATGTTTTAAATTTATATTTTTTATCAAAAAGATTGATTTTTTCAAATGCCTTTGAGAAGGATTGAATTGTAATTTCTTCAGAAAGAAAGTCGTTATTAGTTTTTTTTAAAAGGAAATTATAGACGTAATCCCAATTGTTATTTAATAAATCATCAAATGATAAATTAGTTTTTTTCAAAATGATATTTAATTAAGATTAACTGAAGAGTTTTTACATTCTGATTCATCTGGAAGTTTCCCACAAATCCCACATGGTTTACTTTCATTATTAAGAAAGGGACTATTGCTTGCACAAGTTCCTGAAAACTTTCCGTCTTTTTTTAAAATTATTTTTATGGAAATACCCACAAAGGCAAAAGCTAGCAATGCAATTGTAATAATATATATTTCCATTTTATTAAATTATATTTACTTCTTCCTCAAGCAATATATCAAATTTTTTATAAACACTTTCTTTTATTTTTTGGGAAAAATTATAAATATCAATTCCTTTAGCACCACCCAAATTTATAATAACTAATGATTGATTTTTATGAACACTAACATTATTGTATGCAAGCTCTTTAAATCCACATATTTCTATTAACCATGCAGCTGGAACTTTAATTAACTTTTTGTTAATTTTATGAGATGGAATTTTATTGAATTTAGATTTTAATCCCTCAAATTTTTCAGTACTTAAAACTGGGTTTTTGAAAAAACTTCCTGCATTTCCAATTTTATTATAATCTGGAAGTTTTTCTTCTCTTATTTTTTTTATGATTTTCGCTATATCATTTATTTTTGGTTTAGAAATATTTATTTTTTTTAGAGCAGATAATACTGAATTATAATCTGATAGAACCTTATGATTATTTTTTTTTAATACAAAATTAACTTTGGTTATTACAAATTTATTTTTTAATTCCTTTTTAAATATCGATGACCTGTAAGCGAAATTACAATCAGAATTTTTAAATGTTTTTTTTTCTAAATTTTTAATAAAAACCCCTTCACAGCTATATATAATGTCTTTTACTTCTTTTCCATAAGCACCAATATTTTGAATTGGAGCACTACCTACATTTCCGGGAATTGAAACTAAATTTTCAACACCACCAAAATTTTTATTTATGCACCACCAAACAAACTCATCCCAATTAACTCCTGCTCCAACTGAAATAAAAACTTGATTCTTATTTTCATCATATATATCTATACCCTGAATTTGTATTTTAAATATAGGTTTAGAAATAAATTCACTTTTTAACAAAATATTGGTACCAGCTCCAAGAATAATTTTTTCTTGAGCTCTTGTACTAATATCAATTTTATAAAAATCTTTTATAGAATTAATTAAGTATAAATTGGAACAGTGTGATTCAACTCCAAAGGAATTAAATTCTTTTAGTGAGTATTTCAAAGATTATGTATTCTTTATTCTTATTCTTATTCATTTTCCTCATTATTTTCTTCCTCCAAAACCTCGCCTTTAATCCTTAAAATTATATTGGAGTTAATTGCGTTAGAACTTACGTTTATTGCTTTAATAAAAACACCAACTCTTTTAGTATCGTATTCAACTTCAATTTCTGCTGACTCACCTGGGGCAACTGGTTTATCAGGTCTCTTTGGGACAGTACATCCACAAGATGAAGATATCCGATTAAAAACTAATGGCATTTCACCAACATTAGTAAATTTAAATATTCTTTTACCATCAGAGTCATATTCAATCTCACCATAATCAATTAACTTTTCATCAAATTTTATTTCAGCTTTTCTTTCTTGACCTAAAGAAAGAAAACATATAAACAGAGTGATTACGGATAAGACCTTTAATTTCATAGTATTATAATTATAATTAAAATTAATTATTTAATATTCTAATACAAAAAAATAGGTTCTCTTTTAAATATCTATTGAGTTAGTTACTTTTGCTTAAAAGAGATAGATGATTACAGAAAAATCTTATAAACCAAAAGAAGTAGAACTAAAGTGGCTTGAAAGATGGAAGATAAATAATAAGTTTTCATCAAACCCTAATGATAAAGTTTCTTATACTATAGTAATTCCTCCACCAAATGTTACCGGGATTTTACATATGGGTCATATGTTAAACAATACTATCCAAGATATATTAATCAGAAAAGCTCGGCTGGATGGTCTAAATGCATGTTGGGTACCAGGTACTGACCATGCGTCCATAGCAACTGAAGCTAAGGTTGTAAAAATGTTGAAGGATAAAAATATTAACAAGCATGAAATAACAAGATCAGAATTTATAGATCATGCTTGGGACTGGACAAAAAAGCATGGTGGAATTATCATAGATCAGTTAAAAAGAATTGGATGTTCGTGTGATTGGGATAGAACTAAATTTACACTTGATCATGAATTATCTGAATCTGTTATTGAAATGTTTATAAAACTATACAATGATGGTTTTATTTACAGAGATAAGAAAATTGTTAATTGGGATCCTGAGGCAAAAACAACTCTTTCAAACGAGGAGGTTATTTATATTGAGAAAGATTCCAAATTATTTTTTCTTAAATATAAAATTCAAGACTCCGATGAATACATTAGTGTAGCAACTACTAGACCAGAAACTATTTTTGGTGATACTGCAATAGCTATAAACCCTAATGACATAAGATATAAAAAATTAAAGGGAAGTAAGGTAATAATCCCAATTGTGAATCGTTCAATTCCTATTGTTTTTGATGAATTAGTTGAAAAAGACTTTGGAACAGGGTGTCTTAAAGTTACCCCAGCTCACAGCGAAAAAGATTTTTCAATTGGATTGAAACATAAACTTGAATCTATTAATATTTTTAATGATGATGCCACATTAAATGAAAATGGTAAGCATTATAACGGATTAGATAGATTTTTAGTTAGAAAAAAAATCATTTTGGAGCTGAATGAAAAAAAACTATTATTGGATTCAAAACAGTATAAAAATAAAATATCAATTTCTGAAAGGACCTCATGTGTTGTAGAACCAAAACTGTCAACTCAGTGGTTTCTTAAAATGAATTTATTATCAAAACCAGCTCTTGATGCAGTAAATAATAATGACATTAAATTTTATCCTAAGAAATATGTTAACACATATAAACATTGGATGGAAAATATCAGGGATTGGAATATTTCAAGACAATTATATTGGGGTCACAGAATTCCTGTATTTTATTCTGAAAAGAATAAGTCAAAATTTGTTGTAGCAAAATCAAAGAAAGATGCTTTGAAAAAATTCAAAGAAACAAATTCTAATATCAATGAAAAAGATATTTTTCAAGAAAATGACGTTCTTGATACTTGGTTTTCTTCTTGGTTGTGGCCTATAAGTGTATTTGATGGAGTTAGAAATCCTAATAATAATGATATTAATTATTACTATCCAACATCAACTGTTGTAACTGGTCCTGATATTATTTTTTTCTGGATTGCTAGAATGGTAGTGAGTGGATTTTATTTAAGAAATGAAAAGCCTTTTGAAAATGTTTATTTCACAGGTATAGTTAGGGATAATAAAGGAAAAAAAATGTCTAAGCAGTTAGGTAATTCACCTGATCCAATTGAATTAATTGAAAAATATGGTGCAGACAGCGTAAGAATAGGTTTATTATTTTCAGCACCTGCTGGAAATGATTTATTATTTGATGAATCATTATGTGTTCAGGGAAGAAATTTTACAAATAAAATATGGAATGCGTATAGGCTATTTAAAGGTTTTAAAGTGTCTAATAAATTAAATCAAAAAGATAGCACAACTCTAGCGGTGAAATGGTTTGAATCAAAATATAACTTACAATTAAATAAAATAAATAGATGTTTTAAAAAATTTAAAATATCTGAAGCCCTGATGATAATATATAAATTAGTTTGGGATGACTTTTGTTCTATTTTTTTAGAAATAGTTAAACCAAAATATGGTGAAGAACTTTCAGAAGAATCTTCAACAATAATAAAATCATATTTCAATAAAATTTTGGTATTAATTCACCCTTTTATGCCATTTTTAAGTGAGGAGCTGTTTGAAAAAATGAATATTAACAAGAAAATAATATCTGAGAATTTAAATTGGCCAAAATCTGATGAAGTTGATTCAGGTTTTTTAACCAACTTCGATGATCTAATAAATGTCGTTTCTAAATTAAGAAACTTTAAAAAGCAGAAGAATATTGGTTTCAAAGACGAGTTATCAATTTTTCATGAGAATACAAATTTTGATGAAAGTTTTTCCTCAGTTTTTAAAAAATTAACAAATTGTAAACTGATTTTTTCAAATGAAATTGATCCTGAAATATCAAGTACTATTGTAGTTGGAAAATTTAGATATAATATAGATTACGTTCAAGAAACATCCGATGATGACGTTAATGAACTAAAAAAAATATTGGAATATAATTTAGGTTTTAAAACTATATTAGAAAAAAAATTATCAAACACTAAATTTGTTGAAAATGCGCCCGAAAAAGTTATTCAGAATGAAAGAAATAAATTGGATGATGTATTAAAAAAAATTGAAATCATTAAAGAAACTATTTCAAAAAATAATTAAGTTGCAATTAACGTTTCTCCTCCTCTGACTTTAGCATTTAATTTAATTTTAATTTTGGAATCTAAAGGCAAGAAAATATCAACTCTTGAACCAAATTTTATAAATCCTGCATCCTCACCCTGAGTTACTAGGCTATCCATTTTTGCATAATTAACAATTCTTCTAGCCAAAGCCCCAGCTATTTGTCTATACAAAATATTTCCAAAATTATCAGTTTTTAATACAATTGTTGTTCTTTCGTTTTTTTCTGAAGACTTGGGGTGCCATGCAACTAAATATTTACCTGGATGATATTTGCTAAATATCACTTTTCCGCAAATAGGGTATCTGGTGACATGAATATCAATCGGTGACATGAAAATTGAAACTTGAATCCTTTCTTCTTTAAAAAATTCCTTTTCATATACTTTTCGAACAATCACAACCTTCCCATCAACTGGCGATAAAATATGCTTTTTATTTATTTTGGTATTTCTTTTGGGATTTCTAAAAAATTGAAGTATTAAAATTAAGAGAGTTAGTAACAGAAATTGAATGAGTGTTACAATTAAACTTTCTTCCCAAATGTATTCTAAAAGAATTATGTCAATGATTGTTAATCCTAAAAATAATATAATAATTTTATGACCCTCTTTATGAAACATTTAAAAACTTAAAATATTAAAAAAATAGATAATGTATAAAAAAGGTGCTGTGAATATAAGACTATCTAATCTATCATAAATTCCACCATGACTTTTTAAGATTTTTCCACTATCCTTTAATCCCGATTGTCTTTTAAATTTAGATTCAATTAAATCACCAATTGAACCTAAAAATGCTATAAAAATCCCTGTTAAAGAAAATTTTAATAAGTCATTGTGATCAATAAAATATCCAAAGAATAAAGATATAATTAAGGCAAAGGATAAACTTGCTATTAACCCCTCAACAGTCTTTTTCGGCGAGATAGATTTCATTAATTTTCTTTTTCCAAACTTAATTCCAAATAAATATCCTGCAGAGTCAGACGTCCATATAATAATTAATAAAAATAGTATTTGAATGGGCTCATAATTATCTTTTAAGAAAGGCAATTGAAATAAAAAGTACAATGATAAAACTATGTGAAAAAGTAGTATCACGAAAGATGAAAATTTTTTGAATCTGAAAGATTTATTTAAAAGTAAATTAAATAGAAGATATAAATTTATAATTACAGAAATAGCCAATAATATATTAGACAATAAGCTGTTATTTTTTACAAAAAAAATTAATAATAAATATAAAATTATGGCTATTAATAAATTAGAAATAGAAAGTTTGCAAATCCGTGTAAACTCTTTAATTACTAATATTGTTAAAACTATTCCTAGTACTAAAAAAGTCTTTCGATCATAGAAGAGGCAACTTAAAAAAATTGATGAATAAATTATTGCAATAATACTCCTATTGATAAAATTTGCCATTTTATAAATCCTCTAGTAATATTAAATAAAGATTCTTAGAACTTGTTCCATATGTAAGGAAATTTAACTTTTCATTTTCTTCACAATTAAAATTTTTTATTGATGTAATATTTGAAGGCAAGTTATTTGAATATTTAATTCTAATACCCTCAAGTCCTTTACTTACAGTATCTGAGAATTGACTTGTTTTTGCTAATACAATTATATTAGCGGGGATATCTTTTATTTTATAAGATTTAATTTGGTGAGCACTAACTAAGATGCTTCCATCTTTAGCAACGAGAAATTCACAACCAGTAATAAAAAGATTTGAATTTAAATTACTCATATTAGTTTCAAAATTTATACTACTTAGAAAATCATGGATTATACTTTCTTTAAAGCAAAGTATAGATTTTTTATTCCAACTATTTTCTTCTAAGATTTCTTGAAAAAAACTTTTACATTCATCTTTATTAGATGCATACAAAAATTTACCTCCATTTTCACTAAATTTTTTAATGAATCGCTCTTCAATGTACTCGTCTTTTTTAGGTAAGTATTTGTAATCTAAATCTTTCTCTTTTTTTTCATCTTCATTTTCTTCACTACTAAAAAATGATTTAAAAAAGTTTTTCAATTGGAATGTTTTTTATAAAGATAAATTATAGATTCTAAAAAACAAGGGTGATTTGTAATATTACTTTTCTACTTTAATTTCATTAAAAGGTCTTTCACCAAATATCCTGATAAGATCTTCTTTGAAAATCACCTCTTTATCCAATAAATAATCTGCAAGTTCAGTTAATTTTTTCTTATGTTTTTTAAGAAGTGATATGGCACGTTTGAATTGACTCTCAATAATATTAGAAATTTCCTTATCAATTATTTGGGCTGTAGTTTCGCTGTAGGGTTTTGTAAAGTTGTAGTCATTTTGACCACCTGAATCATAATATGTTAAATTACCAATTTTATCATTTAAACCATAAACAGTTACCATTGATCTAGCCTGTTTAGTAACCTTTTCTAAATCACTTAGTGCTCCAGTTGATATTTTATCAAAAATAACTTTTTCAGCAGCTCTCCCACCAAGAGCTGCACACATTTCATCCAATATTTGATCAGTGCTAACTATCTGTCTTTCTTCAGGAAGATACCAAGCAGCGCCTAAAGATCTTCCTCTGGGAACAATAGTAACTTTAACTAATGGAGCAGCATGTTCCAACATCCAACTCACAGTTGCATGACCTGCTTCATGGAACGCTATTGTCTTTTTTTCTTTTGGCGAAATAATTTTATTTTTCTTTTCTAAACCTCCAATTATCCTATCAACAGCATCTAAAAAATCTTGTCTTCCAACAGACTTTTTTGATTTTCTAGCAGCTATTAACGCTGATTCATTACAAACATTGGCTATGTCTGCACCAGAAAAACCAGGTGTTTGTTTCGCTAAAAATTCAACATCTAAATCTCTAGCTTTTTTTAGGGGTTTTATATGAACCTCAAATATTTCTTTTCTTTCTCTGACGTCGGGTAGATCAACATAAATTTGTCTATCAAATCTTCCAGCTCTCATCAATGCCTTATCTAAAACGTCTGCGCGATTAGTAGCTGCCATAACAATCACGTTGGTATTAGTCCCAAAACCATCCATTTCAGTTAACAATTGATTCAATGTGTTTTCTCTTTCGTCATTTGATCCTGTAATATTACTTTTACCCCTTGCTCTTCCTATGGCATCAATTTCGTCAATAAAGATTATTGAAGGAGACTTATCTTTTGCTTGCTTAAATAAATCTCTAACTCTAGAGGCTCCTACACCACCAAACCTTTCAACAAAATCAGAACCAGAAAGAGAAAAAAACGGAACTTTGGCTTCGCCAGCAACTGCTTTAGCCAATAGTGTTTTACCAGTTCCTGGAAGACCAACTAACAAAGCACCTTTTGGAATTTTACCACCAAGTTTAGTATATTTTGTAGGATTTTTTAAAAAATCAACAATTTCCTTTACTTCTTCTTTAGCTCCCTCAAGACCAGCGACATCCCTAAAATTAACTTTAATATCGTTTTTCTCATCAAATAATCTTGCTTTAGATTTACCAATACTGAAAATCTGGGAACCACCACCACTACCACCGCCAGACATTCTTCTCATGAAAAAAATCCATAGCCCAACGAGTATTATTAATGGTAAAAATCCAATTAGAACATCTAACCACTTACTTTCCACTGTTTTAAATTCATAATTAAAAAGTATTCCACTTGATTCTGCAACTTCAAGTCTTTTTTGAAATAATTCTAAATCTCCAACTTCAAATGTGTAATGCGGCCCAATTATATTTCTTTGTCCTAAAAAATTAGTTTTTGCAACTTCACTATGTACTTCATTTAGAAGAGCATTATCAGTCAATGTAACTTCTGCTAAGGTTTTATTAATTATTGTAATTTTTGATACTTCACTGGAGTTGAGATATTTCTCAAAAGTTGAAATATTGATTTTTTTAGTGGTTTTGAAATTATCGCTGTTACCAACAAAAGTAAAAATTATAAAAATAGATATAATTAATCCATACATCCAATAAGGTGTATTTTTTGGTTGATTTAAGTTTTTTTTCTTATTCATTTAAGTTATCTAATCTAATTATTTTCGCATCAGCCCACAACTCTTCAAGATTATAAATTTCTCTAAATTCTTTTTTAAAGATGTGAACTACAACATCAAGATAATCAAGTAATACCCAATTCTTGTTTTCAAGACCTTCTATTTGAAAGGGCTTTTCTTTAATATTCTTACTCAATGTTTTTTTTATAGAATTTGAAATTGCATTGACTTGGGTACTTGATTTGCAGTCACAAATGACGAAATACTTACATATTACATTTTCTAGATTAGTGAAATCTAAGACACAAATATTTTCTCCTTTAACATTTTCGATACCTTTGACAATATTTGTAACAGTAATATCAGTATTTTGCATTAAAATCTAATTCAGATGAAATTAATCAAACTTAATGCCATCGATTCAACTAATGAATATATAAAAAAAAACAAAGATGTTTTTTATGAAAATGAATTATGTGTTTTTACTTTTAATCAAACTAATGGTAATGGTCAAAGGGGAAATAAGTGGATTTCTGAACCGGGGCAAAACATTTGTATTTCGTTCTTATTTAGGGATTTAAACATAAATATCAAGGACCAATTTAAATTAAATATGTTAGTAAGTTTGAAAATAATTAAAATACTTAGAAATTTTAAGATAAATAATTTGAAAATTAAATGGCCAAACGACATTTTGGCAGATAATAAAAAAATATGTGGAATTTTAATTGAGTCTTTTTTTAAAAAAAATAGAGTTAAAGATGTTGTAATTGGATTTGGAATAAATGTTAATCAATTTGATTTTGGTGCTGTGAAAAATGCTACATCTTTTTTTTTAATTAAAAAAACTTTTCAAGATTTGTTCCCGATGTCTAAGGCTATAATTAAAGAATTTTCTGATTTTAACTATGAAGTCATAAATAAGACAACATCTGAACTAAAATTTAAATATTTAAAATCATTATATGGTTTAAACATCTACAATAAATTTAATGTAAGTGAAGATATTATAAATGCTAAAATTGTAGATGTTAGAGCGGAAGGACAATTAGTTTTAGAAATTGATGGTGTAAAAAAAGAGTTTATAAATCAACAAATTAAGTATATCAATTAAAATCAATTTTGTCTATTTTATTTATTATTTCATCAGCAAACTTATTTATGGGACTTTTAATCATCATTTCCATCATTGATGAAAACTTGCCAGTAAAATTCATTTTAATTTTTGATTTTGTATCATCAATTTTTTCTATTGATAGTTTAAAATAAAAAATTATTTTTGGATTCGTTGAAACAAGCTTTACTTGTTTTTGATTTTCAAATAATTCAAGCTTTAAGTTTATAGTTGGAAGACTTCCAATCTTTATAGTAAAAAATTCTTTATCGATAACATTAAAATCTTTTATATCATCTCCAAGAATTTCTTCAAAATTATTAATATTTGAAATATGTTTATAAATTTTTTCAGATGGAA
>JBELHE010000017.1:12534-23108 GCA_042091575.1 Cryomorphaceae bacterium | reverse complement strand
GAAGTAAACTGTGCACTGACCCATTCACCTCTTTCATTAGGAGCTCCTTGCTCAGTTGCTGTTGGTTTAGCAGTAAAGGCATAGTTAATAACCCAAGCCCATTCCTCACCATTTGCTATAGATTCTTGATAATCGCTTTCCACCTTAGCAATAAATTCATCACCATTAGTTGCAAATGTACCGTCTTCAAACCTCAGTGTTGCTTCGTCAGCAATTAAACTTTTAAGTGTTTCATAATCCCTACTTTGCCATGATTCATCAATACTTTTAAATATTTCAATTGTTTCATCTGAGCCTAACATTACAGATTGATCTGATCCTGTAATAAATCCACTTGTAGCTTTTTCGCACTCACAAGGAGCAGTTTCACATGCAGTTATTAAAAATAATCCCGCAACTGTATACAATAATTTTTTCATAATAATAATTTTTTTTTAAATTTAAGAAACCTTAGACCTTAATAAAAATTTTTCTTCTATAAAGCTGATAGATTATAAAATAAATAATAAGAGTATAGAATATTGCCCAATCCAAAGACACAAATTTTGGAGATAGGCCTAGTCCAATTCCAGTATCCATCCAAAATTTTTGAAAACCAATTCCATTAATCACCGGAAATTGAAAAAGCCGCCAAACAATCCCATGCAGAACATATGCAGTTATTGCATTAGAGCCGAAGACCAATCCAAATTTTATATTATTGGTATATTTTTTTTCATCGATTATCCACATGGAAATCGCTAGAACTATCATTGCTAACCCAGAGCTGTAAAGAACATAAGAACTAGTCCATATATGTTTATTAATAGGAAATATGTAATTCCAAAAATAGCCTAAAATTAGTGTAATCGAACCCCAAAAAAATAAACTAATTATTTTGTCTTTTAATGATTTGACTTTATTTAAAATTATATTTCCACACAACATACCGCTAATTCCAGTTGCTAATGAAGGCAGAGTACTGTAAAAACCTTCGGGATCCCATGTTTTTTGATATAATCTTCCAGGAACAATAAAGTTATCAATCCATGCAGCAAAGTTATTCCCAGGGTCAAGTGTTCCTGCAATATTTCCATTAAACGGAAAGAACATCATGGTAATCCAGTAAAAAATTAAAAGACCAATACCAATTTTTAATTGATTTCTAAAGCTGCTATTAAGGTAAATCAAACCACAGATTAAATATACAATTGCAATTCTTTGCAATACACCTACAACTCTTAGATTTTCAAAATCAAATTTTGGAAAAAGGGCTAAAAAAATACCCAATAAAAATATTATAACAGATCTTTTAACAATTTTGAGATATAAATTAGAAGACTTTTCCCTTTTTGACAGTGATAGTGAAATAGAAACACCCACAATAAATAAAAAAAAGGGGAAAACTAAATCGGTAGGTGTTGCACCATTCCATTCTGCATGTCTAAGAGGAGGATAAATATGTGACCAGCTTCCAGGATCATTAACTATTATCATTGCAGCAATTGTTAATCCGCGAAAAAAATCTAAAGACAATAGTCTTTTCATTTTCCTACACCTAAAAGATCATTGATATCATTCGCGTCACTTTCAGATTCCACAGGTAAAACTTTAGAACAATCTAATTCAATTGACAGAATTTCTGGTTCATCAAAATCTTCTTTTGAAACTTGTAATTCCTCATCTTCATAACATTTATTCATGAATAATCCCCATATAGGTAAGGACATTGTTGCACCTTGACCATATGCAATTTCTTTAAAGTGGACTGACCTGTCTTCACCTCCAACCCATACACCTGTGACTAAGTTTGGAACCATACCAATAAACCATCCATCGCTTTGATTTTGAGTAGTGCCTGTTTTGCCTGCAATTGCATTTTGAAATTTATATGGATAGCCTGTTACTACATTTTTATACACATAGTTTCTTTCATCTTCAGGAATATCATGGCGTAGCCTAGCTCCTGATCCAAACTTTGTTACACCCTCTAAAAGTTTTAGTGTAACGTAAGAGGATTCTTCACTTAAAACATCCTTGGTTTCTGGTTTAGATTGAAAAATAATTGTACCATTTTTATCTTCAATTTTCGTAACCATAATTGGCTTAACATATATCCCCTTGTTAGCAAAAGCACCATAAGCACCAACCATTTCATAAACACTTAAATCGGGTGTTCCTAGTGCTATTGCTGGAACATTAGGAATCCTTGAACTGACCCCCAAATTTCTAGCAAGATCAGCAACTGGCTTTGGACCAACTTTATCAATCAATTGAGCACTAATTGTATTTTTTGAATTAGCTAAAGCATTACTTAATGTTCTCATACCTCCGTATTTGTCACTTGAGTTAGTTGGGCACCAAGGTTCAGGATTTCCATATTTATATGGTTCAACACAATGGATTAGGTCTGGGAGCATGTCACATGGAGAAAGTTTTAATTGATCAATAGCTGTAGCATATAAAAAAGGTTTAAATGTAGAACCAATTTGTCTTTTACTCTGCATTACGTGATCATATTGAAAATTTCTGTAATTAATTCCACCTACCCAAGCCATAACATGTCCATTCTTCGGATTCATAGACATCATACCTGCTCTTAAGAAGTGTTTGTAATAACGAATTGAATCGGTGGGTGACATCAAGGTATCAATATCCCCCTCCCATGAAAAAACAGTCATTTTAGTTGGAATATTAAAAGATTTTTCAATTTCATCATTTGTTTTTCCTCCCAATTTTGATTTTCTCCACCTTTCAGACCTTCTAATAGCTCTCTTAATTATCGCATCTTCTTCTTCTTCCTCTATGTCACTAAAAGGAGCAGAACTTACAGTATCATTTTGAATAAAAAACTCCTTTTGTAAATTTCCCATATGTTCAATAACTGATTCCTCGGCATATTGCTGCATTTTAGAATTAATTGTGGTATAAATTTTTAAGCCATCAACATAAAGATTATATTTTGATCCATCTTTTTTAAAATTGTTATTAGACCAATCTTTCATAAAACCTCTCAAATAAGATCTAAAATATGTTGCTAAACCTTGTCTGTGAGATTGAGGTGTATAATTTAATTCTAAAGGGAGTTTTTGAAGTGAGTCTTTTTCTTTTTCACTTAAATAATCATTATTTGTCATTTGCATTATAACTAAATTTCTTCTTTTTTTAGTTATTTCAGGTCTTCTAATTGGGTCATATAATGATGAGTTTTGTAACATACCAATTAGCATGGCAGATTCCTCAATTTTTAAATCTATTGGATCTTTAGAAAAATAAATATTTGAAGCTGATTTAATACCATCTCCATAGTATCCAAAATCATATATATTTAAATACATGGTAATTATTTCCTCCTTTGTATATTGTTTTTCTAATTCAATTGCAATTACCCATTCTTTGATTTTTTGACCAACAGCTTGAATAATATTTCTAGAGCGTACACCTACAAAAAGTTGTCTTGCGAGTTGTTGTGAAATTGTGCTAGCACCCCCCCTTGTATTTAAAAAAACAATAGCCCTTAAAGTAGCTTTTAAATCAATACCTGGATGACTATAAAACCTCTCATCTTCTGTTGCAATTAGAGCATCAATCGTTTCTTTATTAATTTCATCATAATTAACAGGTGTTCTATTATCATTAAAATAATATTTACCTAAAATCTGATTGTCGGACGAGATTATTTCAGATGCGAAATTAGTCTTAGGGTTTTCTAATTGTCTAAAATCAGGCATTTCACCAAATTTTCCTTGTGAAGCCAAATAAAAAACGCCATACATTGTTAGTATTCCTAATGAAAAAATAAACCAAAAAACGAATATTTGAAATTTATAATTTTTCATCTGGAAATCTTTCTACTAACAAACCTACACTTAAAATTCCAGTTAACTTTTCTTCAGCTTTAATATTATCTAAATAGCGTGTAGCATGGCTCAGTTCAATACTAACATTACTTGCTTTTAGGTTAATATTTTCAGCAATCAAAAAGTTATGATTGTATAATGAAAGGCTGTTGTTGCTGAAAATATCTTTTTTCTCTTTCATTAAGTCTAATTCAAAAGTATCAGTAATTATATTTTCACCACTTACGATATTGTAGACAATAAACATATTTGAAAAGGGATATGATTTATCTAATCTTAGTATTAAAGAAATATTTATAGCTTCATCTGGTGCAATAAAATTAAACTTTATTGGGTTTTTATATTCCCATCCATTAGGTGTATCTTCAAATGAAAGAAATATATTCTCTGAAGAACAACTTATAATTAATATCAATAAAAATAATTTGTAAAATTTTTTTTTCATTTTCTCTTAATATGAAATACCCTTCTAAACTTTATCAACAAAACTTTTTCTAAACCTTCCTTTTTTATAAACTTTCCTACTACTTTTTTTCCCCCTCCTTAATTTTTTTTGTTTTTCATCGGGCAGAGAAAAAATTTTATTACATTTTTGACTACAACATCCATTATTCTTTTTTTTACATTCATTACATTGAATAAATAGCATATTACATGCTTCATTATTACAATTTACATGTTCATCACATTTTTTTCCACATTGATGACAATTTGAAATAATATCATTTGATATTCTCTCTCCTCTTCTGTTGTCAAAGACAAAGTTTTTACCAATAAATTTATTTTCAATTTTACTTTCTTTTACCTGTCTGGCATATTCAATAATTCCACCATTCAATTGAAAAATATTTTTATATCCATTGCTTAATAAATACGCACTGGCTTTTTCACATCTTATACCACCTGTACAGTACATCAAAAACTTTTTATTTTTCTTATATTTTTCATATTTTTTTTTGATCAAAGGAAGTGATTCTCTAAATGTATCTACATTTGGGAGTTTAGCACCTCTAAAATGACCAATTTCACTTTCATAATGATTTCTCATATCAATTGTGATAGTATCATCATTTTCAAGTAATTCATTAAATTCAATAGCATTGACGTGTTTGCCATTAATATCTAAGTTGTAATCTTTTAAACTTAAACCGTCAGCAACTATTTTTTCTTTAATCTTTATTTTTAATTTTAAAAAAGCTTCATTATTGTGTTCAATTCCAATGTTTAGTCTAATACCATTTAAAAATGAAATATTATCGATGTACTCCTTGAGTTCAATCAATTTATTGGAAGGGACTGAAACTTGAGCATTAATCCCTTCATTAGCAATATAAATTCGTCCAAGAACATCAAGCTTGTCCAATATTATGAACAGATAATTTCTAAAAATAGAGGTGTTTTTAATTAAATAATATTTATAAAATGAAAGTGTAAGCCTTTTTTCACCAGCCTTATTTATTAGATCAAGCCTTTCTTTTTTACTAAGCTTGTTATACAACTGCATTTAAAATTAATTTACCTAAATTATATACAAATGTAAGTTATTTATATTATCACTTTTTCTAAATAAAATTGTACTTTTATTGATATCAAATTTTTAAAATTCCTTATATGAGTTCAGAAAAAGATTCTAAATTAAAAGCTCTTCAACTTACATTAGATAGATTAGATAAAACTTACGGGAAAGGCACAGTTATGAAGATGGGAGACTCGGTTCATGAAAATATTGAGTTTATTCCTACTGGATCGATTGGGTTGGATTATTCACTTGGTATTGGTGGCTATCCAAGAGGAAGAGTAGTCGAAATATATGGACCTGAATCTTCTGGAAAAACAACCTTAACCCTTCATGCAATTGCTGAGTGTCAGAAAATAGGAGGAATAGCTGCTTTTATTGATGCTGAGCATGCATTTGATCGTTTTTATGCTCAAAACTTGGGAGTCGATATTGATGAATTAATTATTTCTCAACCTGATCATGGTGAACAGGCTTTAGAAATCACAGATAACTTGATTAGATCTGGAGCAATTGATGTAATTGTTATAGATTCGGTTGCTGCACTTACTCCTAAAAGTGAAATTGAGGGTGAAATGGGAGACTCAAAAATGGGATTACATGCAAGACTAATGTCACAAGCTTTAAGAAAATTAACTTCAACAATAAGTAAAACGAATTGTACAGTGTTTTTTATAAATCAGTTAAGAGAAAAAATTGGTGTAATGTTTGGAAATCCTGAAACTACAACAGGAGGAAATGCTCTTAAATTTTACGCTTCTGTCAGATTAGATATAAGAAGATCTACTCAGCTTAAAGATTCATCAGGAAATGCTTTAGGAAATAAAACTAGAGTTAAAGTGGTTAAAAATAAAGTTGCGCCTCCATTTAGAGTATGTGAATTTGATATCATGTATGGAGAAGGAATTTCAAAAACTGGAGAAATATTAGATATTGGCACAAATGCAGGAATAATTGATAAGAGTGGCTCATGGTTCAGTTATGGTGAAACTAAACTTGGACAAGGTAGAGATTCAGTTAAGCACTTATTAAAAGACAATCCAGAACTTTGTGATGAGCTCGAAAAGAAAATTTCAGAAGTACTTAATTCTGAAAAGAGTTAGAGTCCAAATCTTTAAATAAAATATCATAAACTCTTTTCTTTAAAGATTCTCTGTTTTCTTGATTTAGGCCTTTTGTTTCAATAAATTCATGGACATTGGCTCTAAGTCTTCCAGGACATCCATGGAAATGTTTATAAGCAAAAAAATATGGAAACTTTCTTTCACAGTCTAGGAAAGTTATAGGAATTATTGGGATTTGAAATTGAATTGCTAGACTAAATGCTCCATTTTTAAATTTATCTAGAATTACAGTTGGATCGGGCACACCACCTTCTGGAAAGATACATACAGAAATTCCTTTATCTAATCTTTTAATTGCCTTTTCATAAACATCTTTTCTACTTTCAGGGCTAGATCTATCAACTAGAATACAAACTCTTCTGTAAAAGTATCCAAAAACCGGAATTTTTTCTAATTCTTTTTTCCCTACAAAAACAATTGGATATTTACTCAGAGAAAGCATCAGCATGATATCTATCATACTCTTATGATTAGAAACAAACATATAACTTTTACCTTTTTTAATACTTTGTTTATATTTTATTTTAGGGTAAAATCCCATTCCATACATAATAATATTAGACCAAATATTTCTAGCAACCCAATAGAAGTAGGGGTAATAATCTTCTTTTAAAGAAAAAATAAATAACAAAGGAAGACTTATAATTATTCCAGTAAAAGCAAGAACATAGAACCAGGCATTCCAAACGGCAATTAAAAGAATTTTGATTAGTTTAAACACATCTCAAAAGTAAGTATTTGTAATTAATCTTTTTAAAACTATTACTTTTGTTAACAATGTCGCGAATTTTAACTGGAATACAAAGCACAGGGACTCCTCATTTGGGTAATATTTTAGGAGCAATTATACCAGCAATTGAGAAATCAAAAGACAATGAGTCATACCTTTTTATTGCAGACCTTCATTCTTTAACGCAAATTAAAAATTCCACTGAACTTAAAGAAAATACATATTCAACAGCTGCTGCATGGCTCGCATTTGGTTTAGATACTAAAAAAACGGTTTTTTATAAACAATCTGATGTACCATTGACAACCGAACTAGCTTGGATTATTTCAACTTATTTCCCTTACAAGAGATTAACTTTAGCTCATTCATTTAAAGACAAGTCTGATAATTTAAAGGATGTAAATGTTGGGTTATTCACTTACCCTATGTTAATGGCTGCAGATATCTTATTGTATGATTCAAATTATGTGCCTGTTGGCAAAGATCAGCTTCAGCATTTAGAAATCACAAGAGATGTTGCAACAAAATTTAATAATAAACACGGTGAAACATTTATTTTACCCGAAGCAATTATTAACGAATCTACAAAGTATATTACAGGGACAAATGGAGATAAGATGAGTAAATCTAAAGGTAATATTATTAATATTTTTCTTCCTGAAAAGCAACTTAAAAAACAAATAATGTCAATTCAAACAGACAGTACGCCCTTAGAATCTCCAAAAGATTACAAAAATTGTAATGTCCATAAAATTTTTAAACTTATAGCCGAAAGAGATCACACTGAAATAGTTGAAAATAAGTACAAACAAGGTGGGTACGGCTATGGGCATGCAAAATCAGAACTTTATGAACTGATTTTAAACAAATTTAAAATTCAAAGACAAAAGTATTCTTCTCTTATGTCAAATAAAAAAGAAATTGACGATGTACTTTGTAAGGGTGCTAGTAAAGCTTTAATTACTGCTAGTGATGTATTAAGAAGGGTTAAAACAAAACTTGGATATTAATTATTTTATTTTAATCAAAAAGCTTAAATTTAATTTATGCAATTAAAACAGCTAATTAAAGAGCTTATTTATACAAATGATTGTGTAACAATTCCGGGGTTTGGAAGTTTTATTGCTAATAAATTCCCATCGATATACATCAAAGAAGAATCAAAGTTTTACCCTCCATCTAGACGTATTACATTTAACTCCAAAATTAAAAATAATGATGGACTTCTAGCAAATTTTATTTCTACAAAAAGTAAAATTTCATACGACGAAGCTTTAAAAAAAATCCATACCGAAGTTATTAAATGGAATAGAATTATTAGAAAGGAACCTTTAGTTATAAAGGACTTAGGAGAATTAATTTTTAGTAAAGATGAAAACCTAGTATTTAAACCTGATTTAGATTCTAACCATTATTTGGAATCTTTTGGCCTTTCACCTATTTACGTTAATAAAATTGAGAGCAAAATAAATACATATTATAATTCATCACTCTTAAAATATAATGAATTAAGTAAAAGCAATTCATCTTCGAAAATTCTTGAACCATTAAGATTGGCAGCAGTTTTTTTTGCAATTATTGCTGGTACTTTCTTTATTGAAAACAAGTATGATGAAGCTGTTTTCAATAATGAAATATCTTTTCAAAAAGAAGTTAGGTCTAAGTCAATTGAAAAGCTAGATAAAGCAATTTTTGACTTTGGTGTTCTGCCCGCAGTTGAGTTTAGTATAACTAAAAAGACATATAATAAATATCATATTATTGCGGGTGCATTTAGATTAGAGTCTAATGCGGATAATCTAATAAAAACTCTAACTAAGAAAGGTTATAACCCTTCAAAACTTCCAATAAATGAAAAAGGATTAACACCTGTTTCGTTTGATAATTTTTCTAGCCGAAAGGATGCCATAATTGCATTAAGAAAATTTCAAAATTCTGACAATAAAGATGCTTGGATTTTTGATATAGAATAGAATTATGAAAGCTAAATTCCCTGAAGATTCAAAAACTATTCAAACAGATTTTGTTTTACCAGCTGATACAAATAGCTTAAATAATTTATTTGGTGGTGAATTATTAGCTAGAATGGATAAAGTTGCAAGTATTGCCGCAATCAAACATTCTGGGAATGTTGTGGTTACTGCTTCAATTAATAATGTTTCTTTTGGTGAACCTGTTCCTAACGGAAGTATTCTTACGATGGAAGCAAAAGTTTCAAGAGCTTTTACTTCATCTATGGAGGTATTTATTGATGTTTGGAAGCAAAATAAAACTCATCCAGAAAAGTTTAAAGTTAATGAAGCAATTTATACATTTGTTGCCGTAAACAGCGATGGAAAACCACTTAAAGTTCCAGAACTAATTCCCCAAACCGATATTGAATTTAAGAGATATGAGGCTGCCTTAAGAAGAAGACAGTTAAGTTTAGTTTTAGCAGGAAAAATGGATCCAAGTGATGCATCTGAACTTAAAGCAATTTTCGATTGATTTGAAATCTAGATTAACTTTAATAATTATTTTTTTTCTCCCATTAATTGCATTTAATCAATCCAAATCCTTTTATAGCTTAAAAGTCCTTGGAGTTGTTCAGGATGGTGGATTACCCCATTTAGGGTCTAATAAGTTGTGTTGTGAAAATAATGAACAAAAAAGATATGTAACATCAATTATGTTAATAAATAATAAAAATAATGAATCATACTTATTTGATGCTTCACCTGATATTAATGAACAATTGAATTTTATGGGTGACAGGATTAAAAAAGATTTAAAGGGTATTTTTTTAACTCATGCTCATATTGGACACTACACAGGCTTAATGTATTTTGGAAGAGAAGCTTTAAACTCCAAATTGATTAATGTTTATGCAATGCCTAGGATGAAAAAATTTTTAGAAAATAATGGACCGTGGAGTCAATTAGTATCATTAAAAAATATTTCAATTAAAGAAATAAATAATAATTCAAAGTTTTCAATCGATAAAAATATTATTATTCAACCAATCGAAGTCCCTCACAGGGCTGAATTTTCTGAAACGGTTGGGTATAAAATTTATGGTCCTAATAAAACAGTTCTTTTTATCCCAGATATTGATAAATGGTATCTATGGGAAAATTCAATCGTTGATGAAATTAAGAAAGTAGATTATGCATTAATTGATGCTACTTTTTATGATTCTAAGGAGATAAATTACAGGGACATTTCAGAAATACCTCACCCATTTGTAATTGAAAGTATGGAATTATTTGATGCTCTAAATACAAATGAGAAAAATAAAATATTTTTTATTCATCTAAATCATACAAATCCATTACTTGATAAAAATAGTGATGAGTACAAGTTTGTAGCAAGCAAGGGATACAATG
>JBELHE010000017.1:6980-12524 GCA_042091575.1 Cryomorphaceae bacterium | reverse complement strand
CAATGTTGCAGAAGAGGGGATGAAATTAAAACTTTAGACTAAAGTTGCATTTAAATTAATTTGACAATTTAAAGCTCCTGATATTGGGCAGTTATCTTTTGCCTCTTTCGCTAATTCATTAAATTTTTCTTTACTTATGCCTGTTACTTTTGCATCTAAATTTAGATCAACTGAAAGTATTTTCCCATCCTCAAAAGTTAATAAAGCTTCTGTATTTAGTTCATCAGGATTAAAATTAGACTCATTTAAAACAAAACTTAATTTCATGTTGAAACAACCAGCAAGGGCTCCAGCAATTAATTCTTCTGGATTTGTTCCTAGCTCTCCATTATCATTTTCAAACCTTGTCTTAAAAGTATAGGGCATATTTTTGAAAGCACCACTTTGAGCCGTTAAAACTCCTCTACCACTAGCACCATCACCTTTCCAATTTGCAATTACTTTTCTTTTCATGTATTAAAATTTTTAATTTATGTAATTCTAATTTAATAAAATTTATCATGGCACCAACTTTGAATTTAATTAATAATAGTATGAAAAAAATAATTTTAATTTTTATTATAATCTTTTCAAACACATTAAACTCCCAAAAAATATATTCTACAAAATATAGTTCACAGTCTGAATTTAAAGTTTTTAAAGTAAATTATGAATCTCAGGCAGACTTAAATGTATTTAAAGTTGAGTATAAGTCTCAAGCAAAAGACAATGAGGGTTTATGGTATTTTGTAGACTATTCATCACAAGCTGATAAGAAAATATACTTTGTTGATTATAGCTCTCAAAGTGATTTAAAAATCTATTTTGTTAATTATAAATCTCAAGCTGGATGGAAAAATAAAAGTAAAAAGTTTTTATTGTATTAATTAAAATCTTTTTCCAATTGCAAACCCACCTCTTAAAACAGCTCCAGGTCTCATTGAAGTAACTGATTGTCCGTTTGATGAATCATTATCATCTTTATTTAAAAGAAATCTACCCACACCGACACTAATTTCGAATGTCCACCCCATTTTGTTCACCCACTTTTGTCCAATTGAAGCACCTGGAGCAATATCAAAAAAGTTCTCTTCAATTGTTTCCCAATAATCTATACCAGGATTATTTGGATCTGGATTATAGTTATAATACTCAACATCATGTTTCCCAAATGAGAATTTAGTAAATATTTCTGCGAAAAATCCTGCACCACCATAATCTCTTTTATTAAAAAAATAAAAACGATAAAAAGGTGTTAAAGATAATTTATCAGTCCAATTTCCAGATGAGGAATTGTTATTCCCTGCATTTAAATAAAGACTTATACCAAATGAAGAATAGGGGTCTTTAATTTTTTCATAAGTTATATCAAATGCTGGAACAGACAGTATATCAATTAAATCTAATTTTAATTCATTAGTCCCTAATGCATTGAAAAGTTCAATGATTTGATTATCATTTTTAACTACATCTACTTTTTGTATTTCCTGTGAACTTACATATAAGGAGGTACTCAAAAATAACAATAATATTTTCTTCATAATTTAATCTAAACAGTATTCATCTCCAATACTAAAAGAATCGTAAACATCCTTTGAAACCTCGGCTTCACCACCACCTCCACTTCCAGATTGTGTTGTAGCTCCAGCCCTGTTTACTAAAGTGAAGTAATATTTTCCAGTTAAAGTAGAATATTTATCAACTATATCACCACAATCATTTGAAGAATCACAGGACATAAATATCAAAAAAAGAAATAACAATTTTTTCACGTTTGCTAATTTACACAATAATTTTCACTCAAATTATTTTATATATTTTATTCATAAAAAGTTAAATTTAGATTTTATTTTATTTTGATTATAAAACCTGACCATTTTAATAAAAATCATCATCCTAAAGATTTTGAGATTTCTTTTGACAATGATAACCATGAATATTTTGTAAATAAAAAAAAAATTTCTTACTCAGTCAGTGAGTTAATTAATAATTTTTTCCCAAAGTTTGATTCAGACTATTGGTCGAAAATAAAGGCAGTAGAGCAACTACAACAAGATGGAGAACCATATAATGATGCAAAAATAAAAGAAACACAAAATGAAATTCTTGACGCCTGGGAAACAAAAAGAAATGAAGCCTCTAAAAATGGATTAATTATTCATGAAACAATTGAAAAATTTTATAATCAAGAAAAAATTGATTTGATTCCACACGAGTTTAACTATTTTCAACAATTCATCTCAAAATACCCTAAATTAAAACCTTACAGAACTGAGTGGAGAATATATAATAATGAACTCACCTTGGCAGGTACAGTTGATATGGTTTATGAGAAAGATAATGGAGATTTGTTTCTTTTTGATTGGAAAAGAAGTACAAGAATTGTTAACGATACAGGTGTTTTGAGATTAAGCGATTTTAAGTATGCATATGATGAATTATCACATGTAGCGGATAATAGTTTTAATAAATACGCTTTACAACAGAATCTTTATAAGTATATACTAGAGAATTATTATGAAAAAAAAATAAGCTCTATGAATCTTCTCGTTTTACACCCTAGATACCATACATACTTTCATTTAAAAATTCCTGAGATGAGAAAAGAAACAGAATTTTTAATAAGACAGTCAGCTGAAGAACATAAAAAAAACTCTTGATATTAAAAATTTGTGTAGCACAAATATTAGCGATCTTAAAAATAAAAAATTAGATATATTTCACTAATTACATTTATTAGAAAATAATCAATTTTTGCAACTAAATTTTAATTAATAATGTTATTAACTACTTTTAAATAATCATATTTTTAATTTACCATTTATGAAAAACATACATAATGCATTTGCTTTAATTTTAATAATTCAATTATATTCTCAAGATAGAATTACTGGTGAACCTTTTTCCACTAGATCTGAAGTAATTGCCGAAAATGGTATGGTAGCAACAAGCCATCCATTAGCTACTCAGGTTGGAATTGATATTTTAAAAAAAGGGGGTAATGCAATTGATGCTGCCATAGCAGCTAATGCAGCAATCGGTTTAATGGAACCAACTGGCAATGGAATAGGAGGAGATTTATTCGCAATTATTTGGATTGAAGAAAACAAGAAACTTTATGGTATAAATGCCAGTGGAAGATCTCCAAAAAATCTAAAGTTGGAGTATTTTAAAAAAAATGGTATGAAAAAAATTCCTGCATATGGCCCACTTCCAGTTAGTGTTCCAGGCTGTGTAGACGGATGGTTCGAAATGCATGATAAATTTGGGAGCTTAGAAATGAAAAAAATTTTGGAACCAGCTATTAGTTATGCAGAAAATGGATTCCCTGTTACTGAACTTGTTTCATATTACTTAGGACTATCAGCTAAAAATTTTAGTAACTACCCTAACTTTAATGAAACTTATTTAATTAATGGTTCATCTCCAAAAAAAGGACAAATATTTAAAAACAAGAATCTAGCAAATACCCTTAGAATTATTTCTAACAAAGGAAGGTCCGGTTTTTATGAGGGCAAAGTAGCTAAAATTATTTCAGAATTTATTATTGATCAAGGAGGGTTTTTGTCTTACGAAGATCTTAAAAACAACAAATCGGATTGGATTGAGCCTGTATCAACCAACTATAGAGGCTATGATATATGGGAGCTCCCACCAAATGGTCAAGGAATTGCAGCTTTACAAATTCTAAATCTTTTAGAAGAATATGACATTGAAGCTTTAGGATTTGGGTCAGCTGAATATATTCATCATTTTGTTGAAGCAAAAAAAATTGCATTTGCCGATAGGGCAAAATATTATGCTGATACGGATTTTAATGAAATACCCGTTGAGTATTTAATATCAAAAAAATATGCTGACAAAAGACGTGATGAAATAAATTCAACTAGAGCTGCGAGAAGTGTAAAAGCTGGAGAGATAGAAAATGGGGACACGATATATTTAACCGTAGCAGATAAAGATGGAAATATGGTTTCTTTAATTCAAAGTAACTATAGAGGAATGGGGTCTGGAATGGTTCCACCAGGATTAGGCTTTATGCTGCAAGATAGAGGCGAGCTATTTTCACTAGACGAGGATCATTACAATGTATATGAGCCTGAAAAAAGACCCTTCCATACAATTATTCCAGCCTTTATAACAAAGGACAATAAGGCTTACATAAGTTTTGGTCTAATGGGTGGGGCGATGCAACCTCAGGGACATGCTCAAATTGTAATTAATCTTGTTGATTTTGGAATGAATTTACAAGAAGCAGGTGATGCACCAAGAATTAGACATGTTTCAAATCAACAACCAACAGGCGGTGAAATGTTTGATGGGGGAGAACTATCCCTGGAGTCAGGGTTTGATTATAAGGAAATCAGAAAACTTATAAAATACGGACATAAAGTTATTTTTAGCCTTGGTTCATTTGGAGGATATCAAGCGATTATGTATGATCAAGAATTAGGGGTATATTTTGGTGCTTCGGAATCAAGAAAAGATGGTTCAGCCATGGGCTACTAAAAAGGAGATTAGTATATAAAAGATGCTATTTGAACTCCCTGAAACCACAGTCAAAACAATAGGCAACTACATACCTATCTTTTTTAGAAAGGAATATTCTGTTCAAGCCGCTAATTTCGTTCAATAAACTTTGAATCTGAACGGGAAGTATGTCATCCAATGAGCTTAAATAATCCTCGAATTCAACTTCAGTATTATAAGAAAACGTTTTATAATCTTCTAGTTCAAGTTTTGAAACCATAGAATTAACAGCATCATCCAAAGAACCCAATTTATCAATTAAACCTAATTCAAGAGCTGTGTCACCCCTCCAAATTCTTCCACCAGCAAACTTAATAACATCAGAGAATTCCATATCTCTATTATTGGCAACCTTAGTAACAAAATTCTTATAGATGTTTTCTGTGTTTTCTCTGAATTGCTTATTGAGCTCTTCATTCATTCCTCTACTCAAATCATAAATATCTCCAGCTTTTGTCATGCTTACGCCATCATTATTCATACCCACCCATTTTTCTAATGGAGAAAAATCTGGAACAATGCTGTAGACACCAATTGACCCAGTTAAAGTAGTTTCTTCAGCCCAGATTTCTTCCGACGTAGTAGTTACCCAAACCCCTCCAGATGCAGCTATATCACCCATGGATGTTATAACAGGTCTCCCAGTAGATTGAAATTCCTCCAAAGCATTTGTAATCATTGAAGACGCATAGACATCCCCACCAGGACTATTAACCCTTAAGATTATACCTTTTACATTTTTATCATCTCTAGCTTTATTAATGTTCTTCACAATACCTCCTGATCCAGCAGTGTTGAAACCTATGTTGCCAGTTACAATTGCTCCTTCAATATGAATAATAGCAATTTTATTTTTTCCTTGAGCCTTTTTTTGTTTATTGGTTACGTCTTCATCTTTAAGGGTGGAGAGATATACTTTTCCAGAAATTCCATCAGGACGTTTATATTTCTTTTCTTCTACCTCCACTTTTTCTTCTTCGTCTTTTTCATCTTCTTCTTTCTCACTGCCATATTTTTCAATAAGATAGTTTCTTA
>JBELHE010000017.1:0-6880 GCA_042091575.1 Cryomorphaceae bacterium | reverse complement strand
TCTTTTTCATCTTCTTCTTTCTCACTGCCATATTTTTCAATAAGATAGTTTCTTATCTCTTGCTTTGACATTAGCTTGTCAACAAGGCCGATTGCAAGAGCTGTTTCATTATCGTTACCACCATTTTCAGAAACCAGTAAATGGTAATTGTCACCTATGTATTGAATTTTTCCTGACTCGAATCCTCTTCCAGCTTCCATTTTACTTTTATATTTTTCCCAAACTGGGGTTACAAATTCTAACCAAGCCAGCTTGTCTGTTTCAGACATGTCATTTCTTGTATAGCCCTCAGGTCCTGATTTAAAATCACCAGCAGCATAAACATTCATGTCAACTTTAATGTTTTTAAAGAAATCTTTTTGATATTGCCTTACTCTACTGAACCCAAACGGGAGCACTGATTCATAAGAGTCTCTTTCCAAAATTATTTCAGTCGCTTGTGAAGCCATGAGATATCCAGTAGTTCCCAAGCCGTTTGTAAAAGCAATAATCTCTTTGCCGTTTTCTCTTGCTTTATACAAAGCATCAGCTATTTTTAAAGCGGAAGTGTAATAAGCTCCCAAGCCATCAACATCAAGATAAATAGCTTTTAGATCGTCATCTGTACCAGCGTTATTTATAACTTTTAAAATATTTTCTAACTCAATTTGATTAGTTGAGCCTCCAAAAATCTCAAATTCTTCAAAAGGATCATTTCTTGTAATCGCTTTATCCACAATAACTCCATTTAGCTCCAAGTATAAAATTTTGTTCTCAGTCTCAACTTTATCAGATTCAAATAAAGACCCAAGAATTCCAATTAATATTAGCATTAAAAAAATAGCTGTAATAGTATTTAAAATAACCCGTCTAAATTTTCCAAGCAGATTGTCTACAAACGATATCATCCTTTTAACTTTTTCCAAAATATTTCTTATTTATCAAAATTACCTGTTCAAAATATTTCCTAAACAGGTTCATAAATTACAGTTTGCAAGATATGATTAAAATATCTTATTATGATGGTAAATAACTATATTTAGAAGACATAATTATACATTGAAATTAATTATTAGTGTATTATAGTCTATGATTTTCAAAAATATTAATAAAATTCTTATCTCAATTGTGTAAAAAAGGGGATGTAGCTCAGCTGGCTAGAGCGCTTGACTGGCAGTCAAGAGGTCGTGGGTTCGAGTCCCATCTTCTCCACTTTTTTTAATTTTAAATAATACTCTTTAATCACCATATCAATGCAGATGACAGCTGCTAAAATTAATAATCTAAGCGGGCTATCTTTTTTAACTTTGTCTTTTATATCTAGGATGTAATTGTCTGCGCTTGTAAACATTTCTTTTCCAATACCTGCCCATTTTTTGGTAACTAGTCCCAGTTCAGTGTCTCCTTTAAGAAATTTAAAATTCCAACCGATGAAATTTCCTTTGAGTTTACAGACAAGATTTTCACTCTCATTAAACATGTCAAAATTATTCCCAATTGGAAATAATCGTTGTTTAAAAATTCCGACAAGATTATCATTTTCATCAAAAACCTGAATTTTTGAAAGAAACCATGAAAAACCCTTTTTAACTTTTAAAATTTTCTTACCACTTAATCCTTTAATTTCAATTTCAAAAGGTGTCATCCGTTTGTAATCACTTAAAAATATTCTAATAATTTTATAAAAGAAATTTAAGTTTTTTTCTCTGCAATGAAGAATCATTTCTTTGCTTTTAGGATCATAAATATCGTAGTTGTTATGAGCCTTCAATAAACCTACTTGCTCTTTAAATAAGAATAAGTTTTTTTCTAAAATTGAATCCATATTTTAAAATTAAAAAATTCTCATAGTATTTTTATTAATTTTGAATATTTATGAGCGTAATAACACTAACTATTCAATGCCCAGATCAAAAAGGAATTATTGCTGATGTAACTCAGTTTATTTATAGCAACAAAGGAAATATACTATATATTGATCAACATGTTGATAGGGAAAATAAAGCTTTTTTTATGAGGCTCGAAAGTGAATTTAATCAAGGGGGTATTACAATTCATTCATCGTTTGAAAATGGACCAGCAAAAAAATACAATATGAAATGGTCATTATTTCAAAGAGAACAAAAGCGTAAAATGGCTTTATTTGTTTCAAAATATGATCATTGTTTATACGATCTATTGGGGCGATTTAAATCTGGAGAATTAGATGTTGAAATTCCTTTTATATATAGTAACCATTCAAATCTTAAACATATAGCTGATTCCTTTGGAATACAATTTTATCACTTTCCAGTATCAAAAACTAATAAATCTGAGGCAGAGGAATTTCAATTAAAGCTTTTGAAAAAATACAATATTTCTTTCATAGTACTTGCCAGATATATGCAAATTATCTCTGATAAATTGATAAATGAGTACACTAATAGGATAATTAATATTCATCACTCTTTTTTACCTGCTTTTCCAGGAGCTAAACCATATCATTCTGCCTTTGAGCGAGGTGTTAAAATAATTGGAGCTACGAGCCATTATGTAACAGAAAAACTTGATGGTGGCCCTATAATTGAGCAAGATGTTACTCATGTATCCCATTCCCATAGTATTGATCATCTACTTTCTATTGGTAGAGATTTAGAAAAAATAGTTCTTTCAAGAGCAGTAAAAAATCATATTAATCATAAGGTTATGGTTTATAAGAATAAAACAATCATTTTTTCTTGAAATAAAAACTTTATGCAAAAACTAAATACAAATCCAATATTTAGACTTTTAGTCCCAAAATTTTTAAGAACATTTTTTTGGAAAAAATATTTAGAGTCTAAGTTAATTAATGCCTATGAACACTCCTCCGATACTGAAATAAAAGATATAATTAATAATATTAAAAAAAATGGATTACAAATAATTTCATCCACTCTTAAAAATCAATATGAAGCCAAAAATATTAATGTTTTTTTTGATGAAATAAAACAACTTAAGTATGTCAAATTCAAGGGAAATAAAAAAATTTATTTTAAGAAAAGATGGTCAAAAAAAAGAATTCAAAGGGCATTAAATCAATTATATATTGAACAGGATATTAATAGCCCACACAGATATTTGACAAATAAATTTAATGTTGATAAAAATACAATTGTAGCCGATATTGGCTGTGCAGAGGCAAACTTCTCTTTAGAAATTATTGATAAAGTCAAGCATATTTACCTTTTCGAAACAAACAATGTCTGGGACGAACCATTAAAGGCAACCTTTGAAAAATATAAACATAAAGTAACCATTGTTAATAAAATGTTTTCTAAAATTGACTCTGAAAAAAGTATAGATGGAGGAAAATTTTTAAAGGATAAAGGAATAAATTTTTTAAAGATCGATGTTGATGGATATGAAGATGAAGTCATGGATTCTATTGATGGAATTCTCAAGAACTCTACTGAAATGAAAATTTTACTATGTACATATCATGCTGATAATGACTTTAAAAAATACTCAGGAATTTTAAAAGGATATAATTATAAACTTTCTAATTCAAATGGATACATGATTTTCTATTGGGATAAAAAATTAAATCATCCTTTTTTAAGAAGGGGTGTTTTAAGAGCAGAGAAATAAATTTATAATGCTTAAAAGTAAAACGAAAATTCAAAAGATGTTTGATACCATTTCAAATGAATATGATATGCTTAATAATATTATAACATTTGGTCAACATAAAAACTGGAAATCTAAAGTTTATAAATTAGCAAAATCTAAAAGCCCTAAATTGATTCTTGATGTAGCAACTGGGACTGCTGATATCGCAATCATATTAGCTCAAATTAAAAACTGTAATATTGTGGGTGTTGATATTTCACAAAAAATGTTGTCTTTGGGTCAAAAAAAAATAGAAAAATTATTTTTAAATAATAAAATAAAATTAGAGTCAGGAGATGTAGAGAATTTAAAATATCCGGAAAATTATTTTAATGTAATTACAATTGGATATGGTGTTAGAAATTTTGAAAATTTAGAAAAAGGTTTAAAAGAATGTAAAAGAGTATTAAATGAAAAAGGGACAATAATTATTTTAGAAACTTCTGTACCTAAAAATAACTTTATAAAATTTTTTTATAATATTTTTAGTTCTTCAATAATTCCTATTATTGGAAGATTTTTTTCAAAAAATCCCTCAGCATACAGATATCTTAACAAATCGTCTAGTATTTTCCCAAGTGGTAAAAAATTCGAAAAAATTCTTTTAGAAAGTGGATTCATAAATGTTGAGATTAAACCTTTATTATTTGGTGCATCAACTATTTATTTAGCTTATAAATAAATTTCATATTATTAATTACTACATTTATTGTATGAAAAAAATAGTCTTAATTTTAATTTTTGCAGCCTCATTTAATTTTGTTCAATCACAAGAAAACTACAAATCATTAGTTGTTGATTTTATGACAGCTCAAGGACAGTTTGAAACCTTCAATGCCACAATTGATCAAATGGCTTCAATGATGGCTTTATCATTAGATGATTCAGAAAAAGAAATGCTAAGTAAAGAAGTTATGGGAAGCTTGGTGGATCTTCTGGTTCCTATATATAAAAATCACTTTTCTGAACAAGATTTAAAAGACGCAATTGAATTATATAAAACTCCAATTGGTAAAAAAATTAGTGAAAAAACTCCAATTATAGCACAAGAAACTATGCAGGTTAGTATGCAGTGGGGAATGGAATTAGCTGAAAAAATGCAAAAGTTTATGAAATAAAATCTTTTTATAAATCGAAATAGCCTAAAACTATTAAATGGTTTCCTTAATAATTTTATTTCTTATTTTTTGATATTCACCATAGGAATATCTCTTACCTCTAAAGTAAATTGATTGAACTGTTTTAGGGACGTCAATTCTAGTAAGCGCAATGTCTCGTTTAGTTAGTCGCATAAAATTTATAGGAAAGTTCAATATAGTAAAAATAATTGATTGTTAAATCCTTAAGCTCAATCAATTATATATTTCAACTCCGTTTGCAAGAAATGAAAATTTTAATTTTGGATTTTTGATTTCCGATATTTCTAACTTAGATTTTCCAGCATCTTCAGCATAATGACGTAATTCTTTTACACTAATTTTTTCAGAAGATAATATTCCATTTATTGAAGCTATTTTACCTTCTATTCCAGTCTTTGGGACAAAAAAGCTATAATCTTTAAATTTTACGAAAATTGTATCATTATCAAATTTCATTTCCATCCAGCATCCCTTTTTTGGACATGAACTTAGGACTTCTCCTTTTAACTGGACTGTGTTTTTATTTAAATTATATTTAATTTCAGAAAATTTGGATAAATCGCTAAAATCAACTTTTTCGCCATAGAATTTTTGGCTGTAAATTGTTGAAGAAAACAAGAATAAAATAAAAACAACTTTTTTCATTTATATAAAATTATATCAAAATTACTTTTTCTAAAAATATTTAAAAAAGAATTTATATTTAGTAAAAAAGAATTTATGAAAGTAATAATAACTGGATCGTCTGGAATGGTTGGAAAAGGAGTTTTAATTCAATGTTTATTAGACGATAGAATTGATAAAGTTTTACTACCCAACAGAAAGCCAATTAATACCAAAAATGAAAAAATTAAAGAAATTATCTTTTCAGATCTCCACGATTTAAATAAATATGAAAAAGAATTTATTGGTTATGATGCATGTTTTCACTGCATAGGAATTTCAGTTGTAGGTGCTTCCAAGGAATATTATAAAGAAGTGATTTATGATATTACTGAACGATTCGTGGATTTAGTTTATTTAGGAAATAAGAACTCAGTATTTAATTTTATAACTGGTGAGGGAACAGATTCATCTGAAAAAGGCCCAATAATGTGGGCAAGGATAAAAGGGAAAGCAGAAAATTATATATTAAATAAGGGTTTTAAAGATTCTTATATGTTCAGAGCAGGAATTATAATACCAGAAAAGGGAATTAAATCAAGAACTAAAATTTATAATTTCTTTTATTTACTAATGCGTCCATTGTATCCCTTATTAAAAATATTTCCATTTATTACGACTACTACAAAGTTGGGAGACGCTATGATTAATACTTTATTTAGGACTTATAAAAAAAAGATTTTAAATAATTTTATGATAAATAAAATATCTAAAATCACATAATTAAGTTTTCTTAAATTTTGTTAAATTGTAGAAGAAAATAAAAACCAAAAAATGAATACAAAAAATATTTCAAAAATCAGAGCCCATGATGCAATTTGTGGATTTTTATATTTGATAAGTGTAGGTCTAACATTTTATACCTCAGAATTGAATTACTTATGGATTGCTGTTGGGGTTGGAGCTCTACAGGTAATAAGTCCAGTAACAAAGTTTTGCCCAGTATATTTTGTTTTAAACAAAATTATTCCAGATTCAGATCCAATTCAAAATGGTAATTAAATGAAAATAATTCTGAAACTATTAATTGTTTTAGTTTCATTAACTGTCATAACTGCTTGGACTTATAACCTAAATTTAGATACTACTTTTAGGGGAGGCGATGCAACAAACATGATAGATGAGTTTGAAGCTTACGGTTTAAATTATACAACAATGGTAGTCGTTGGAATATTTAAAGTTGCATGTGCATTGATGCTTTTATTTGGATTAAAGTATAAAAAATTAATTTTACCAGCATCAGGTGTTATGATTTTATTCATGATTGCTGCTGTTTACTTTCACATTAGTATTTCAGATCCCATCGTTCCAACATTACCTTCCTTATTAATGTTGATTTCTTGTATCTCAATAATATATTTGGATAAAAAAGTTCAATAATTTCAATATGAAAAAAGTGTTAATTTTTTTCTTCATTATTATTTATTCATGTAATAACTCTAATAAAATTGTTATTGAAAAAGATGAAT
>JBELHE010000016.1:20892-23640 GCA_042091575.1 Cryomorphaceae bacterium | reverse complement strand
CTAGTGCTTAAAGAATAAAATGCAGATAATCTTGGTTGAAGAAAACTTTTATTAAATTCTAAAGACTTTTTTGCTATTTCTAAATTTGTTTCAGCAATTTTTATTTCATTTTTATTATCAACTGCATAAGCAAAAATTTCATTTGGTGATTTATCTAAAATATTAGAAATTTCAAGCGTATAATCTTTATCTACAATATCAAACTTTTGATAGTCATCAATTAAAAGTAATTGTGCAAGTGATATTTTTGCAAGTTTCAAACTATTATCAGCATCAATTAATGATTTTTCAACAGTTTTTAAATTTGCTTCAAATTCATATAAATCACCCCTTGGTATTACACCATTATTAACTAGTTCATTTGCTCTCTTCAGTTCCTTTTTAGAAATTTCCAATTGTGATTTTTGAACTTTTAAAATTTCTTTATTAAATAAAATTTGAAGAAAAGAATTAGCAACTAATAATGATATATTTTCTTTCATGTCTGCTAACTGATATTGATTAGCCAAAATTGAAAGATTTGCTAAATGCAATTGTTTAATATTTTTTAATCCATTTAAAATATCCAAATTCAAATTCAAATTCATTGAACTAAACTGTGTGGTAATATTTTCTAATAAACCTGTAGTTATATTTTGATTTAAGCCTATATTCCATGAATGTGAACTTCCAATATTAAGATTAGGTAGAAAGTTTCCAATAGCTGTTTTTCTTGAGATTTCAGAATCTAAATAATCTAATTCAGCTTGTTTAATAGAAATATTTTCATTAATTGCTCTATAAACACATTCTTCTAAAGTCCATAACGTTTGAGATGAGGAATTAATTGTAAAAAAAACAGCAAATAGTAAAATAATTTTTTTCATAATTATATTTTAATTGTATTTATATTCTTGTTCTTCCACCTCTCCTCTTTTCAAAGGTTCAGTTTTATTCCAAATTTTAATATTATCACTATCGCTTATGCCGCCTAAAACCTCAGCATAAACTCCATCTGAAATACCTAATTCTATCTCTTTCCTTTGAAATTTTTGACCTGAAATCTGTATTTCTACAAAAGGTTTTTTAGTTATATTATCAAATTGTAATAAAGATTCATTAATAGATAATATATCTTTTTTTACATCAGTAATTATGGTCGCGTTAGCACTATATCCTGCTCTTACTACATATTCGTCATCTAAATAAACCTCCCCCTCAATTTTGAATTGGATTGCACCTGCTACTTCAACTCCTTTAGGAGCTATAAGAGTTAATTTAGCATCGTATTCTTTATTCTCAATTGCACCTAATGAAATTTTAAGATCCATTCCAATTTTCAGTTTACCAACTTCACCCTCATCAACCCTACCTTCAAAAATCATTTTATTTAAATCTGCAACCGAAGCAATAGTGGTCCCAGGGTTAAATGTATTAGCTTCAATCGCTTGATCACCCTCTTTTACAGGTACTTGCAAAACAGTACCTGAAACAGTTGATCTAACATTTGTATTAGTTAAAGCTGATCCTCCAACAGATCCTAGTCTGATGATTTGTAAATCTGAAAGAGCATTATCTAAATTTTGTAGATCTTGATTATATCTAAGCACAACGGAGTTAAAATCTTGTTCAGAAATTATACTCTTATCAAATAATTTTTTATTTCTCTCAAACTCTTTGATAGAATTATCTAAAATTATTCGTGCATTTTTTACCCTTCCTTCTGCACTGTTAAGTGCCTGTTCATTTGGTATAACTTTAATTTTTGCTAAAAGATTACCTGCAACTACCTCATCACCTTCTTCTACAAAAATTTCATCTATTATTCCGCTAATTTGAGGAACAATATTAACCTCATCTTCAGGAATTACACTTCCAGTTGCAACAATTTTTTCTTCAATTGTTTGTTTCGACAGATTAGTAGTTTCATACGAAATGGCTGATCTACTATTAGTTTTTATATAATAGGCCATTGAAAATAAAAAACCAATTATTATTAAGCCTATTCCAAAATATTTTAAATACTTCATATTTATTAAATTAAATTATTATTCCTCTCTTAATGCATCAATTGGTTTTATACTTACAGCTTTTTGGGCAGGTAACATACCAATTAATGTTCCCAGTGAAATCATCAAAGCTAGTGCTCCAAATATAAATTTTAAAGGAACAGTAGGATTAGTATAAGGAAAATCTGAAAGATCTTCAGTAGCTATATTTATAGAAAACAAGACGATTGTTCCAAGTATTATCCCAATTATTCCAGATAATATGGTTAAAAAAACTGATTCTGTAATTATTTGATTTTTAATTTGTTTTGGAGTTGCACCTAAAGCTCTTCTAATGCCAATCTCTTTTGTTCTTTCCTTAACTGAAATTAATAGTATGTTACCAATGCCTATGATACCAGCTAGTATTGTTGCAATTCCGACTATTAATGATAAAAATGACAATCCATCTACAAAATTCACAGTGTCTTTAAATACTTTACCTAGATTAAATGAACCCAACGCTTCATCATCTTTAGGGTTTATGCCTTTAATATCTTTTAATACAGCTTTAACCTCTTTTTCTACTTGAACAATATCGCTTTCATCATATGCAGACATCATAAAAAAACCAATATTTTCACCTGTATTAAATAGATTTTTAAATGTCACGAACGGAAGATAAATATCTCCATCATCACCAAATCCTCCACCTTGAACAAATTTATGGATACCAATAACTTTAAAAGAGATATTATTAATAGCTATATATTTACCTATA
>JBELHE010000016.1:0-20882 GCA_042091575.1 Cryomorphaceae bacterium | reverse complement strand
TTACCTATAGGGTTTTCATCTTGATCAAACAATTCATCAACAGTTCTTTCACCAATTACACAAACTTTTCTACTTTTAATCATATCTGTTTCGTTAATGAACCTTCCTCCGTCAAAGACTTTTGTAGTTGCAATTTTTATATATTCAGGATATTCGCCATAAATGGCATATGTACCAGAATTAGATCCTCTGACTACATTACCGCCACTAGATCCAAAGACTCCCCTAACATTTCTTGGTGCAATAAACTCTATTTGAGGAACTCTCTTTTTAATAATTGCAACATCAGTTGTTTTTAATTGAACTCCACGTCTTGCTTTATAGCCAGCATATGGAAGAGATGTATACTGACCCCATACAAATAAGCTATTTGACGAAATTGAAGCAAATGCTTTTTCAAAACCATTATCAAGTCCTTTAGCAGCTCCTGCCAAAGTTATATAGATAAATATTCCCCACAATACACCAACCATAGTTATTATTGTTCTAATTCTATTTTTTTGAATTGATCCAAAAATTTCTTGCCAAGTGTCTTTAGAAAATAATTCTTTCATTTATTTATCATTTAAAGCTTCAATAGGTTTGATTTTTGAAGCTCTTTTTGCAGGAATATATCCAGCAATTGCACCAAAACTAATTAGCATAATAGTCGCTAAAATGGCAGTATTTAAATCAACATAAGGGTCTGTAATATAAAATTCTTCTCTCAATGTATCTCCTAATGCTGATAGAAAAACTACTCCGGTGAATAATCCAAAATAACCTGAGATGGTAGTTATAAAAATGGATTCTTGTAAAACCATCCAAATTATTGAAGACGGTGTTGCACCTACAGCTTTTCTAACGCCAAATTCTTTGGTTCTTTCCTTAATAACAAAAACCATAATATTAGAAATCCCAATTATTCCAGCTAACAGAGTACCAATTCCAACAAAAATGATAATGTAATTCAGTGCCATTGAAAAATCTTGATTATTTTTCATGTCTTGTGCTGCACTTCTAAGTCTTAATCCTCTTGGATCAGAGGGATCAACCTTTTTTTTGTTCTTAAGGAATGATTTTATTTTTTTCTCTAACTCTATTGCCCCGTCATATCCTATTGATGGCTTGTATGATAAAATAATTGCATTAACCTTATCAGTATTTTTTAATATCTTTTGAAGAGTTGTGTATGGTGTGTAAACTATACGTTCCTCATTATCACCACCATCATCTTGAAAAATACCAACGACTTTCCAAGATCTCCCCCCTCCGCTAATATATTTTCCTACGGCTTGTTCGTCTCCAAATAGATCTTGTTTTACAAGTCTTCCAATTACAACATTTTTTTCTTTATTAGAAATGTCATTTTCATTTATATACCTACCAAACATAAGTATATTCATTTCACTATCTTGATTTGAAGGACCTACACCACGGATTGTATAATTATTAGACTTTAATTTATAACCCACCATCCCGCTAGATGCAATAATTGGAGTTAGACCCTCAATAAAAAAATTGAACTTATTTGATATATCCTGAAGGTCATCATTGTCCAATTCTATAAGTCTATTTGACTCATAGCCAGCAAAAGGTTTTGATGTTCTTCCTCCTTGAATATAAATATTGTTGAATTTAGTATCTGTAAAATATTCATTGAAAGTATTCTCTAGTCCATTACCTAAACCAAATAAAACAACGAAGATTAATATTCCAAGAGCTACAGTGAAACCTGCTAAAAAAGTTCTTAGTTTATTACTTTTTATAGTTTCAAAAATTTCATACCACCTGTCTCTGTTAAGCATTCTAAATGGCTTTTATTGGTTTAATCTTTTTATCTTCTACAATAACACCATCTTTAAGTCTTACAATTCTACTACACATCAATGAAATATCGTGTTCGTGTGTTACTACAAGAATAGTTTTACCCGCTTTATTAATTTTTTGAATTAAATCCATCACCTCTTTTGAAGTATTAGAATCTAATGCTCCAGTAGGCTCATCTGCTAATAAGACTTTTGGTTCAGATACCATAGCTCTAGCAATTGCAACTCGTTGTTTTTGTCCACCAGATAATTCGTTAGGTAAATGTGAAGCCCATTTTTTTAAACCAACATTATCCAAATATTTTAAAGCTTTTTTCTCTCTCACCTTCCTAGAAATACCTTGATAATAAAGTGGTAAAATGACATTATCCAAAGCATTTTTGTAGTTAATTAGATTGAATGATTGAAAAACAAATCCAAGGAATTTATTTCTGTATTTGGCAGCTTTTGTTTCATCCATTTTTTTTATTTCGATACCATCAATCTCATAATAACCTTTATCATGATTATCAAGCATTCCAATAATATTTAGTAAAGTTGATTTTCCTGAGCCGGAAGACCCCATTATAGCAACTAATTCTCCTTCTTGAATCTCAAGGTTTAAACCTTTAAGAACATGAAGAGAATTTTTACCCATATTATAAGACTTGTGTAAATTTTTAATTTTTATCATTTATTGGTCTTAATTAACTTTATGATTGAGTTATTAACTTCTTCGTATGATAGCACAAGATCGTCTAAATAAGATTTTCCAATCTTAGTTAAATAAAAATATTTTCTTGGAGGTCCTTGGCTTGATTCAATCCACTCATTATCAATATATTCTTTATTTTTTAATCGACTTAGCAAAGGATAAACGGTTCCTTCAACTACATTAATTTTTGACTTATTAAGTCTATCAATTATTTCGGATGTATATAATTTATCTTTGGAAAGTACTTGGAGAATACAAAACTCTAATAAGCCTTTTCTAAGCTGTATTTTAAAATTCTCACTACTCATTTATATTATCATAAAATTTAGCATAGGTAGTGTATTGATAAGGAGCTAAAAAAATAAATCCAATGAATAGAGTTAAAATTGAAAGAACTATCCAGCCAATAAAACTTAACTGCAATAATAGAAGTTTAAGCTTTTTATTTTTCATTAATCTCCAACTAACCTTCAAAGCATCTAATCCAGAAATATTTTTATTATTTGCGATAGTAAAAAATGTTTGAGAAATTCCAAGACTTATATATATAAAAGGTATTAATACAATTAGGATGAAACCTAATACAATTACTAACCAGTTAAAATCATTTGTAGGAAGTGCCATAACATCGGGCTCATACAATTGTAGATTTGATTGAATATTAAATAGGTTTGAAAATTCTGGAAAGGAGGTGATTGAATCAATAATTTTTTCAAGAGATTCTTTACCAATTATTAAAAAAATCCAAATAAGAAATGAAACTAGTACAGTGGGAAATATTATAGCTACAATTAACATAAATGCTATGAAAGAAGCCCAAAACTGATTTTTATTTTTGAAAGCAATAAATAGGTCTTCAATTTCAACATGTTCCTCACGAGCTAACTTTAAATAAAAAGAATATAATCCTAAAGTGAATGGACCTGAAAGAAAAAAACCAGCAATAGCTCCAACGAATGGAATTAGACCAATTGCTTGAGTGATGATTATATAAATTAAAAATCCCCCAATAGAGATCCCCCATTTATCATTACGTAATGCCTCTAGTGCATCATTTTTTAGTTGAATATTCAATTTCATAAATACTAAGCTTTTTTAATTAATATTCCAGAACACAAAGAAAATAATAAACCAAAAAAGAGAGAAACCAATAATATAGCTGGATATGCTATCCACATAAATGGTTCTGAATTTTCAATAAAAGCTTGCTCAGTCATTTGACTAGTAAACTCTGGATTAGTTTCAACCATTTGAGCATAAGAAAGTTGAAGTGCTTTAATATTAAAATCAGGTTCAATAAAATTTGTGAGAGAAAAGTAATACAAAAGACCTAAAATTGCTTGTACTAAACTTATTCCTACTCCCACTTTAAGACACTCGCTAAATGAAACTAATCCATTATTTTCTTTTCTAAAAGCTAATTGTCCAAGAACAATCCCAGCAATTAAAATACTAGCTCCTATAATCTGAGATACTACATCATTTTCATAATGTGTTCCCATTATAAATTGAATTATTCCCCAAACTATAGCTACAGCCCCAGTTAAAGTTCCATATTGATATATTACATTTTTTGAACTTATTTTTTCCATAAATAGTTATTTAATAATTAATGGTACTATGCAATACCAAGTAGCAAACTTAAAAAAAAAAATTAAGTTTTCTTGAAAAATCTATAATAAATTAGAATACCAATTAATGCAACTAAAATATATGGAATTGCCATCAGATAAACTATACCATCATTAAGGCTTTCAGCAACTTTCTCGTCAGCTCCTGACTCAAGAACAGCTTTACACATGGAACATTGAATGAGAGAGAAAATCATATGTAATATGGTGATATCATTATATATACAATAACTCCCGTTACAGCAACATACAACCAAATTGGAAAAGTTATTTTAGCTATTTTTTTATGTAATACAAACTTTGACTGAACAGCACGTGAATAACTAACTAAAACCATTGGAATAATAATTATTGAAAGCAAAATATGCGTAATTAAAATAAAAAAATATAAGTATGCTACAGGACCAGAACCGCCAAACGAAGTTGGATCAGTAGTCAAGTGGTATGCAATATACATAACCAAAAAAGATAGAGATAAAGCAATACAAACTTTAATCAAATATTCATGAATCTTACGCTTTCCATTTTTAATATAATAAACTGCTAAAACAAGTAATATTGCTGTTAATCCATTGACTGATGCATAAATAGGAGGAAGAAAAGTCAAAGGTTTAGCAATTGGTAAATTTTCCATTAAAATAATGGAATCATAGTTGGGAATTCTAGTGTCAAAAACTAATTTATCATAGTTCCATTTAGTAAAAAGTAATAGTGCCACAACAACAGGGACAACAATAGAAACAATCCAGATTAATATGTCATAGATCCTATTTTTTCTAACCATTTTCAAGTAATTTAATGATATCATCTTTAATCATATCAATTCCTTGTTCTTTATCACCTGGAGAATTTATTCCTAGATAATAAACTATAGGATTACCATTAATATCCCTTCTTGATCGAAGATAACCGTCCTTGTCAATAAGTGCAAAAAAACCTTGGTGTTCAAAACCCCCAGCAACTGCTGGATTGACTCCAGCAAATATATTGAAACCACTATTTGAAAGTTCATATACATCATCAATTTTACCGGTTAAAAAATGCCAGTTTTGAGATTTTACATCTAATCTTTCAGAATATTCTTTTAATACTTTTGGTGTATCAGTAATTGGATCAATTGTAAATGACGCTATACCAAAATCTTTTCGATTTCCAAATTCTTCATCTAAAATTTTCATGTTCTGGTTCATCTCAATACAAATATGTGGACAGGTTGTAAAAAAAAATTCGGCAACATAAACTTTACCTCGATAATCTTCATTAGATATATATCTATTATCTTGATCTTTAAAAATAAAATCAGGCACTTTTCTAGATTTACCATTTAACTTAATGTAGGAAAGTTTTGAAGATTGACTTATTTCTTCGGATCTGTTTGAATCAATAACCTTATTTGATTCGACTCTACTTTTTATTCTGGGGAAAAACCACACCGCAAAAATTAAAACAATAATTGATAAAACTATATACTTTTTATTTTTCATTAAAAATATTATTCTTTTTAAGTGCCAATCTATACTCAGCCAAAATTATTTTAACATCATCAAGCATATTATTATTTATATCCGCTACAGATCTAGAATCATAACCAAATTTTATGCCATCAGAATCGTCTCTTCCTCTAAGAGATGAATATTTGTCGATAATAAAAGCATAAGGTGATCCCATGTATTCATCTAATTTAAGGTTTGTTTCTAAACTTAAGAACAACTTGTTTATATCTTGAATGGATAAATGAATAAAACTCCAATTTACCATATCAGTATTTGTCCCAGATGATAATTTATCTTTCAATAAACTTGTGTTTTGTTCGCTTCCAAATGGTGAAATGGAAATTAATTGGAAATCATTAAATTGGTAAAATCTTTTATAGATTTTTTGATTTAAATTAAGAGCATCTCCTTCTCTTATCACAATATCATCTCCAAGAAAAGTAAGTATTGTAATTTTATTATTAAATACTTGTTTTGTGATTTCTTCGAGTTTAACGACATTAGGGGTTAAGACTGGAAGTTTTGCAAAATTATTAATGCCAGATGCAAAGAAAAGATAAGCAACTAATGGCAGCACAAATAGAACAATAAGTACTAAGT
This sequence comes from Cryomorphaceae bacterium, assembly GCA_042091575.1. Lineage (GTDB taxonomy): Bacteria > Bacteroidota > Bacteroidia > Flavobacteriales > Flavobacteriaceae > Eutrophosalina. The sequence continues at coordinate 14,656 of JBELHE010000016.1, read as the reverse complement.
ACTTTTTCAAAAATAATCTAAATTAAAAATCCCAACTTACGAAGCCTTCAAAAAAAACATCGTATATATAATTACCCTCAACTAAAAGAATAAATGCTAAGTAAACTATTAAAAAAATAAGTGAAATAACAACTGATGCTTGTAGACTAAACGCTTCATCTCGCATGTGCATAAAATCCCATGTTATATAATATGCTTTAACAATAGTTAAAATTAAAAAAATCCAATTTATTAACTTTAAACTCAAAAAACTTGTCATTAAAATTTCTGGCTTAATAATACCCAAAGCAACTTCAATTGCTGTTACAATTGACAAGAATATTAAAACTCCCCAAATTTTATGAACATTGGATTTAAATTTAATTAAACCTCTAAAAATTTCTAATTTATGTGTGTGCTGACCCATGTGTTTTAAACTAAATAGAAAAATGTGAATACAAATACCCAAACTAGATCAACAAAGTGCCAATAAAGACCTACTTTTTCGACCATTTCGTAATGTCCTCTTTTTTCATAAGTTCCAAGAATGACATTTAGAAAAATAATAATATTTATAATAACGCCTGATGATACATGAAAGCCATGAAATCCTGTTATAAAGAAAAAGAAATCTGCAAATAATCTGTTACCATATTCATTTCTAATTAGGTTAGCTCCTTCAACAACATAAACTGCTTGAGATACTTTTTCAATTGATTCTTCACGTGATAAAATTATTTTTTTTCCCTTTTCATCAACTTTTTGAGACCTTACTAAAATATTAGAATTTTCAAAAAAACCTTGTGAAACCTCCTCAAGAGTGAAGGTTTGTAATGAAGATTCTTCTCTAAACCATAAACCATTGCTTCTAAGATGCTGTTCTCTATCTTGAGGAATAACATATGCGAAATCTTTTAAAGCAATTCTTTTATTAGACTTATCACTATCTACAAACTGAATAATTTGACCTCCCTTAGTCTCTAAAGCACCATATTCTCCTCTAATAAAATTTGCCCATTCCCAAGCTTGAGAACCAACAAAAACAGCTCCGCCAACAATAGTTAATAACATATAAAATGCCACCTTATTTTTATTATTATTATGACCTGCATCAACTGCAAGAACCATTGTTACGGATGAAAAAATAAGAATAAAAGTCATTAGTGCAACATAATACATTGGAGCATCTACACCATGTAAAAATGGGAAGTGAGTAAATACTTCATCTGCAATAGGCCAAGAATCAATATGCTTGAATCTTGCAAATCCGTATGCCACAAGAAAACCAGAAAAAGTTAATGCATCTGAAACAATGAAGAACCACATCATTAATTTACCGTAACTTGACTTAAGGGGCTTTCCCCCTCCGTCCCAATCGTTTTGAACTTCAGATGAGGAAACTATAGAACTCATTTAGGAAAAAATTTTAACAAAGTTAATAAATTTTTATCCAAAGAAATAGAAAAAAAAGAACAAATAAAGCCAAAGTAAATCTAGAAAATGCCAAAAAGTAACACCTAGTGAAAACCCTAAACTGGATTCTCTATATTTATTATTATATGTCCTGTAAATTAAAACTAATAACACAATTAATCCAGCAATCAAATGTAATATATGTACAAATGCTAGAACATATATAAATGAAGTGGTTACATTACTTTGAGCACCAGCAAAATAATATCCTTGCTCAATAAAATTATTGAAACCATTAAATTGAAAAAAGAGAAATAATAAACCAAGAATGAAGGTTAATATTAACAATCTCAAAGAATTCAATTTACCATTAGGCTTTAATAAAAAAACTTTTGATAAATGAATTGTTAAACTACTAATAAACAAAATAATTGTGCTGTAAGTAAATGAAGCGGGTAAAGTAAAATCAACTAACCAATCAGGCCTTCCTTTACTAACAACATAAGCACTTGTTAAACCACCAAAAGTCATTGTAATACTCAACAATGCTAGAAGAAGCATCATTTTTTTTGCTCTTACTTGCTTATTTTTTATAGAAAGATCACTCATATAAACTTATCAATTATATAAACTATTTGGATTAATGTTAAATAAAAAACACTACCATAAAATAATTTTTTAGCAGAATTAATATCCATTTTATTGTAGAGATTAATTCCTAATACCAAAATTATAATACCTAATATTAATACTACAATTGCCGAGCCAAATTTTATACTTAGATCACCAGTTAGTCCAGAAACAGGAAATACAGTTATAATAATCATCCATATTGTGTAAAATATTATTTGTAATGCAGTTTTTTTATCTCTATTTCCAGTTGGCAACATGTTAAACCCAGCCTTTTTATAATCATCATCTAACATCCAACCAAGAGACCAAAAATGAGGAAATTGCCAAAAAAACTGAATCATAAATAATGTACCTGGTTCGATACCAAATTTATTTGTACCAGCAATCCAACCTAACATAAATGGTATCGCTCCTGGAATTGCTCCAATAAAAACTGACAGGGGAGTCACAGGTTTTAGTGGCGTATATATACATGTATATAAAAAAACGGATAATCCCGCAAAAAATACTGTTTTATAGTTGATCATATACAGCATAAAAAGACCAATCAAAGTCAATATTACTGAAATCCAAAATGCAATTTGGGTTGTTATTTGTTTTGTAGGTAGTGGTCTTGATTTAGTCCTATCCATCAATTTATCTTTATCTTTTTCAATAATTTGATTAAATGAATTAGATGCTCCAACAATACAATAACCTCCTAAAATTAGAAATATAAGTTCTTGAACTATTATCTGCTCTACCGCCAAAATATATCCAGCAACAGATGAAAAAACAACACTTAAAGCCAGTCTAGCTTTTGTTAAAGAAAAAAAAATAGCAGATATACTCAACTCAACTTTTTAATGGAGTGCAAATGTAGCTTAGAAAGTAAAGGTTTACAAATAAGTAAAGTGAATTTTACTGTAACTTAAATGTTATTGGCACACTAAAAGGGACTCTAACAGGTCTTCCTCTCTGTTTTCCAGGTGTCATTCTAGGAAGCTTAGCAATTATCCTATCTGCTTCTTTTTCTAAATTCTTATCTGGTCCTCTAGTTCTTATTCCAGAAATAGAACCATCTTTGCCTATTGTAAATTGAACAAAAACTCTTCCTTGAATACCCATTTCTTGAGCTATCTCTGGATATCTAAAATTTTTACGAATATGTTGTTGAATCTTTTCTTGGAAACAATTTCTTCTTTGTGACTTTGATACTCTTTCACAACCAGGAAATAATGGCACATCCTCAATAATAGCAAAAGGAACATCAAGATCTAAATCTTCTTCAACTACTTCAACTTCTTCAACAATTTCTTCTTGATCAGTTTCAGTTGACTCAATAATAGTTTCTTCAATCTCTTCCTCATCTTCAACAATTTCAATTATTTCAGGGGCAGGTGGTGGTGGTGGTGGTGGTGGTGTTTTTAATTGTTCAGTGATTGGCACTTCTTCATCATCATCATTTTCAACGTCTAGAGCGATATATCCATATGCATCATCATCCCAATTTTTAAATTCAATAGCCCTCCATGATATAAATAATACAAGAAATAAACCTACAGCGAAGTAGAAAGAACTTTTATTATTTAAATCAGCCTTGGGGCTTTTTTTTGAAATCATCGTTAGCTAAAGTAATTTTTTTTTATAAAAAAGCAAAATAAATGCTCCGATAATAGCTCCTACTGAATTAGCAATAAAATCTAAAAAATCAAAATACCTTCCAAATGGTAATATATATTGCAAAACTTCAATAATTAACCCAAAAATTATTATTATTGATAGAATTTGTTTTAGACTAAAATTAGATTCAATAAGATATAATCCCCAAAACAAAACCAAAAAAATATAAATAAGTAAATGAATTAATTTATCAAATTCGAAAAAATTGAAACTTGGTTTAATATTAGGAACTGGAGCTAAAAACAGTATAATAATCAGTAAGGTATAGCTGATTGTAAGATATTTTAAAACTATTTTTTTATGTGATTTCAGAGTATGCTTTTGAATCAAGTAATTCTTTTAATTCACTGGGATCTGTGATTTCAATTTTTATAATCCATCCCTCGTCATATGGTGAATCATTGACTTTTTCAGGATTGTCATTTAAAGATTCATTAAATTCAATTATTTTACCTGACATTGGAATAAATAAATCTGAAACAGTTTTAACTGCCTCGACAGTTCCAAACACTTCATCCTTATTTAAACTTTCGTCTATCGTATCAACTTCAATATAAACAATATCACCTAATTCACTTTGAGCAAAATCAGTTATTCCTACAGTTGCAATTTTACCATCAATCAGAACCCATTCATGATCTTTTGTATACTTTAAATTATCTTTGATTTCCATATTTCTAAATTAATCTATCTTAATTAATTACCAAAATTATATCTTAAAGTAATACCCGATCTAATATTAGTTTGTGGAAATGACGAAGAAATTTCGTATTTAGAAAACATATGATCGTAAAAAAATATAGCTGAAAAATTTCTACTTAAAGCATAATCAGCTGTTAATTTTGCAGAAATTAAAGTTTGACCTGCAGATACTTTATTGTCTCTAATATTTAGGTTTCTGATTACAGTCATATTTTTTCGAATACTAAAATCTAACTTTGTATTTAAATCCCCAGCAAAAGAATTTGAGTTAGGGGCTAATGACGAATTAATTCTCACATTTCTAGCTCGATAACCTAATCCAATTACATATTCATTTCCCCAGGACTCAGTTATAAAATTATTTGCTAAACTCAATGAAACAGCTCTGTCTTTAATAATATCTAATACAAGTCTTAAAGAGTTTTTAAATTCTATATCTAATTCAATCAAAGGGTTAAACTGCTCAACTAAATTAACATTTGAATATAACTTTTGACTTAAGTAATTGCCAGAAGCATCAAATGAATTATTTTCATAATTTAAGTTAGATCTAAAATTATTAATTGTAAAATTTGATCTGTAGGCATGACTGATTGATATCCTTGAAATAAAATTTTCAAAAATTTTTGTAAGACCATCAAATTGGAGAGACCAATTTAACTTTGGATTTCGACTAACTGGGTTTAAATCAATTGCATTTGGATTTACACCGGTATAAGCAGATAAAAAAGAAGGTATTAATACTTCTTGACTATTTTTTGAAAAGCCTTTGGGGAAACCGTCACTATCAAATTCGATATTATTTAAATTTTTTTGAGAAATTAATCTTTGGGCAATCAATATCCTATTTGCTTTCATCTTATCAAAAGAATAGGAGAAATCTTTATTTCTATTTTTAAAAGATGTATTTAACATATTTGTAGAGATGGAGAAATTTCCTGAGTAATTTGGATTTACGGAAAAATAACTTTGATTAGTAACATTAAAGTTTTCTGAAAAATTATTAGAATAAGACCTGTTTGCATTCAAATCAATTCGTATCGATTTTAAAAGCTCTAACTCCCCTGTGAAGTCAAATTTTGAATTAAATATTTTTTGAAATGGTTGATTAAAATTCTGGAAATCTGTTAACCATCCTTTCTTTGCTGCCTCAAACCGAATATTAGATTGACTTCCAAAAACAAAACCTAGTGATGGTCTTGCTGTTCCTAAAAAACCAATCGATGGGATATATCCTGGCAATACTTTTCCTGAATTTTCAGAATAATTTAATCTTATTCTTTTTATACTCTTAATTAATTCAGTTAATATAAAATCATTCTTATTCAACCATGGTATATTTCTGTAAATTTTATCAAAATTTAAGCTAAATGACAGATTTTGATTATTGGCATTTTGAATTGTATTGACTTGGCCTAAAATTTGACCGGTTTCAGACTCAATATTATTAAGTACATCTGAGCCTCTTTGCCAATTAAAGTCTCCACTGTAATTATATGAACCCTCAATAAAGTCTAAAAAAGGAATTAATTCAAAGGGTAATTGATAATTTAAAGTGAAATTTTGATTAAAAAAGTTAGGCTCTCCTACACTAAAAAAATTATCGAAAATACCAAGATCAGTATTATTGGGATTAGATTCATCTTTATCTAAATTTTGAACTAAATTAGAATTTGAGGCATTGTAATTTATCCTTATGGATTTAGTTAAATTATGAGATAATGATAAATTCCAATCAAAAAGATATTTTCTTTGAGTAAGTTCTGGTATAGGTAGTTGACTATTAGAACTAATTCCAGTATAATTTATTTCTCTAAATTTTTGGACGAATAGACTTCTATAAAAATTTCCAGAAAATGAAAAACTTGACGGTAGTGGATTGAAATTAAATTGTTTTAACCATACTAAATATTTAGAATCATTAGATACTAATTTGTCAAAGGGATAAACACTAAAATCATTAAAACTAAAAGAATAATTTGCATTAGCTCTTATAGTTTTTCTGTCTGAATATTCTAGCTCATAATCTTTAAAATTATTCTCACTATATGAGTATGAGAAATTCAAATTCTCAATATCATAAAATCTTGATTTTTTAGTATTATTTTTTTTCTTTGATAAACCTAAAACACTAAAACTTTTCGAACTAGATAAAATTTGTGATTGATTTAAAATTGAGTCTTTATTATTAGATAATTCTAAGACATTGTCAAGTTCTATATCATCATAAAAACTATCGTATTTTGGTTTAGTTATTTCTTCGGAATATGTATAGCTTACAGGTATATTAATACCCCATTTTTCTGGAAGTAGTTGACCAGCATTGATATTTGAAATAAGATTAAATTGTTGGTAAGAATCATTTGATCTCTCATTAGGATTTTCATCAATTGAACCAAACCCAATTGATGATAGCCTTCCATTTATTGAAATATTAGCGAAATCAGCTAAATTAGCATCAAAGTTTGCCAAGGCAGCCCATCCTCCACTCGTTTTAATATTAGAAATTCTTAATTCGTTAAACCACACTTCACCTGACAACTTTTTTCCTATTTTTTGAGAAGGATTTTTTAAACCTAAAAGGACAGTTCTAACTCTTCCCAAAGATGGATTCCCTTTAATTGAAAATTTATATTTTTTTTGCCCTGGAAGTTGGCTTATTTGACTGAATTCATCAATTAAATTCATATCCTCATCAAAATAAATTGCCTCATTACTTTGAATTTTTTTTGAAATTACTTCCAATTTAATTTGTAAAAATTTATCTAAGTCAAATTCAATAGAATTATTTTCTGGATTCCAAACTGACTCAGATGAAAATCTAGAGTTATTATTTGAGTTAAATGAGGTTGGTTTTAACGGGACTTCTATTTGATAATAATTTTCATTAATATCTGACCCTAATCTCAAAAAAGCAACAAGTCGTTCATCAAAATTATCTTCTCCACCATCACCAGGTAATTTTGGTTCATTAATCAAAGATTCAGCATGTACATACATCTTTATTTTTTTATATTGACGTAAATCCAACTCTATATTTTTATATACTGCCTTTGAGTCTTTAGGTTGAAGATCTTTAATTTTTAAGGATAATGATTGCTCATTTTGTCTAATTATAGAATTATTGCTAAAAACTTCTTCTCTTTCGATTCCTGGGGGTAAAGTATAGTTTACAGGTTGCCTATTTTCATTCTCCTGAATATTTACAGAGCCAATCTCAAAGTTAGTTTCGGAATTTATACTATTATTCTCGTTTAATGGTAATGTAAATCTTTTCCAATCAGTTTTAACCAAATCAAGTGTTGCGAACCTAAGGGTTACAGGTTTTTGAAAATTACTAAGTGCTATTCTAAAAAAACTAATAGATTTTAAATCATTAATTCCATTTATTGGTTCAAAATATTGATTAATACTTTTTCCTTCATAATATTCTTTAAAAATTGGTATTTTGAATAAGAGCCATTTAGATTTAATGTTATTTCCGTTTGGGAGTTTTACATTATTATTTTCTCTAATATCAACAATAAAAGGGTGGTTTTCTATTGACATATTTTTAAATAAGGGTATACTATATTGAAAATAACTATCAATTCTATTCATTGTATTATCATTATTGACATCTTCTACATCCGGAATATTTGTAGAACCTCTATTATTTGAACTTGTTTCAACAGGCGAGTTACCCTGAACATTATTATATTGCTTGTATCTATTTAATATATCTCCATTTACATCTAAATAATATTTATAATTATCATTAGCTGGATCTTGTGAATTTCCATTATTATAAATTAATAACTCTTCAGCGTCATCCAACCCATCATAACCTAAATCTTGAGATTTTCTCTCATTAATATTTGAACTAAAGTTGTATGTTAACGATTGACTAGTAGGTGTTTTACCCCAACTAGATAATTGAAAATTATTTTCATTTTGAGTTGGGAGTCCATTTTCAAATTGTTTTTTACCATCAGCAAGAATATCTTCTGAAATATTCCCAAGATGAAATATAATTTCACCAATCTCTGTTTGATTAGAGACAAAATCTGAGAAATCATCTAAAAGCCAAAATTGAATATACTCTACATTAGTTTTTTGAAAGTTTGTACTATTAATTTTTCGAGTAATACCAGACCAATTTTTTTTAGTATCGCTGTTAAAATCCTGTTCACTATTATTATTATATGGTCCTTTTTCATTTGGATAATAAGTCAAATCAAAAGTTGATTGTATTCTTGATTCACCTTGATACAAATCTAACTCAGGAAAAATTTCATCAATAAATATTCTTCGACTTGAATTTTTTGATATTTCTTCCAAAGAAATACTAGCAGGTCTTCTAGAAGAATAAAAAATTGGATCGATAGTATACCATGACAGTTTAGCTCTGTTATGTCCTGTTCTTAAATCATTATTTCCAAATTCATAACCTGAAAAACCTACAGGAACACTAGAAAGCTTCCAAGAATTCGGATCTCTTAAATCTAACTTATTTTGACTTGCTTCAAAATCATCAATATATACGCTTGCAGATTTATCATAGCCAGATTTTCTAGGATCAGATGACTTTAAAACAGCAAATTCTGTTTTTAAAGAAATACTAGATTCAACATCAGATTTAATATTAGGCAATTTATTAACCATTCGAGTAAGAAAGGGAACTTGAGAATAAAAGGTACTATTAAACCCAAAAGAAGTATTATTTACAGGCTCTGAACCATAATTAGATTTTCGAGATATAGATCTTTCACTTAGATTTAAAAGCGTTGCACCTATTTTAAAATTATCACTAAAAGTATGTTCTACGTTGAAGCCAGAAAATCTTCTTTTTTGTTGATTAAAAAACGAATTACTTTCGGTTGATATTTCAATTGGGATATTTGAATTTTTTAACGACTCGTCCAAGATTTGAACATTTCCATTTTGATAATTAACCAAATAGTCTATTCCCTCCTGTAATACTCTTCCACCAGCAGATACAACAATCGATCCCTGAGGAATATTAAACTCTCCTGTATTTATTCCTTCGTTAGCTGCATCACTTTTAAATTTACCTTTGATATTAAATTTATTTTTCTCAATATATTTTTCCGCAGATGTTTTTCCTAAGCTATAAAGTTCATTATAAACATATTTTAATTGATTTTTGTTATATGTAGAAGTGTCTTCATAGATCTCGCTTTGATCACTTCTCAGCTTTTCAAATAAAAATCTTCCAAATGGTTCCTCGTTAGGAAAAATCAATAGCCCTTTATTCTTAATAATTGTAATACCGTCAATAGCATCAAAAAAACCATCACCATCATTCTGTAAATTACCATTTGAGTCTAACTTATCAAGATCAAAAAGATTTAATAATCTTTTTTTATCAAGATTTTCTGGCCATTTGTTACTGTCAATTGGAGTTATATAATTCAGAGAAGTTGGATTACTGTAAAATATATTTAATCTAAAATCACTCTCTGAGACCTGAAAAGATCCGATACTATAAATATTTTTCATAGTTAGTTTCCAAACTGGAAGCCTAATATTATTGATACTACTTTTAAGAAGTTTAACAATTAAACCTTTTCTTACAACTTGATTATTTGAATTATCAACTGAAATAATTCCATCATCAGAAAACTCTCCAACTTGAAAAACTTCACCATTTAGGGTATATTGAAATGAAACACCCAATATCTCATCATTATTTAGAGATTGCTGAAGAGATATATAACCAAGCTGTTCATTTACAGAATATTCACTTTCATCTAGTTTTCTAGCATTTTCGAGTACTGAGTAATCAGAACCTTCATTAAATAAATTTGAACCTGACGAAAATCCTGAATTAACATTGGTTATATCTCTAATATTTTCATTTAATAAATTTTGACCTATATTACTAGGGTCAAAATTATTAACTGAGTTATCTGGATTTAGATTTGAATTATTCTGATTAAAAAAATTTGAAATTACATCATCTGCATTCGTGAAATCCGGATCACTTTCAGCTAAATCTTGTAAAGCAATAATATTTCTAATATTTTTGGTTTCATTTGATTTATTAGTTACCCAAACCTCAACTCTTGTAATTCTAACTGAAGAATTTATATAAGGATATGACTTTAGCGATTTATCAAAATTCTTTCTAAAAAAGTGAGCAAGATAAAAATGTCTATTACTTTCATAATCTAACGCAGTAAATGAAAATTCATTCATTGATCCATCTGCACTTGATGATACAGTTTTTGATTGTGATTTTTGTTCTGATAAAACCGCATCAATAGTTGTATTACCAAATTTTAATTGAGTTTTAAAACCAAATAGACTTTGAGCCCCATTTATTAAAGATCCACTAATTGGCATACTTACATTTCCAAGTTCAATTTTTTGAATAATATCGTCTTCGTTTGGAGTGTAATCAAGTTTTAATAGATTTTGAAATTCAAATGTAGATTGAGAATCATAATTTGAACTGATTGATAATTTTTCACCTATTTTGCCTGTTAAGCTTAGTGAAATTAACTGGTTAAAATCTAAACTTACATTACTCCGGTTCCTTATTGGAATAATAGGATTATCTCTTTTGTTGTATCTAGCTCCTAAATCTATAGCTACTGATCCTTGAGGGACTAGTTCAATTTCATTACCTCCAAATATCGATTCAAAGAAATTTGAATTTACATACAAGTTTGGGAGTAAATTTCTTTTTTTTGATTCATCTTCACTATTTATTAAGAGGGTTTGTTCATTAAAATATTTTTTTATTAGATCTTTTCTAAAAAAAATTCTGTACTCATCTGGTGTTAATTTTAATGGTAATCCAATATCTATTTCCCCAATTTTGGTCTGGTATATATAGAGATTTAAGTCAGGATTATACTTATATTTTGAAATAATATTTGATGGAGTTTTTAGGTTAAAATCCCCCATATAAACTGTATTGTTAATAGTATCTAAAGTGATCTTTTCTTGTGAAAAAGAAAACAAACAATAGCAAAATAGAAAGAATATAAGATGAACTCTATTAAGAACTCTGATATTTGAGTACCAAATAATCACAATAAATTATAATTTATTAAGAGCTTTTTTGATTAAGCTTTCTACAGATATATTTTGATTTTCAGATTTTATCTGATTTATAATTTTTATAGTTTGTTTTCTGGAATAACCAAGGACTTCCAGAGCAGTAATTGCTTCATCAGCATCTTTAGTTATCATTTGTATTTGACTATCATCAATGTCAAGAGAAAGAATTTTATCTTTTAATTCTAAAATTATTCTCTGAGCAGTTTTAGAACCAATTCCTTTTATTGATTGTACTGAATTAACATCCTCATTATTAATAGATGAAATAATTTCGACAGGTGTCATTGATGAGAGCATAGTCCTGCCAGTACTTGCACCAACACCTGAAACTGATATTAATAATTTAAACAGACTACGCTCAGATTTTGTATGAAACCCAAATAAAGTATGAGAATCTTCTTTAACAATTAAATGCGTATAAAGCCTTATGTTTTCATCATCACCTATTTTTGAAAAAGTATTTAGTGATATATTAATACTGTAACCTACTCCATTGCAATCAACAACTAATTCAGTTGGAGATTTTTCAATTAGTCTACCTTTAATTTGTGTTATCATATTACTAAATTACTATTTTCTGTTTTGAGCATCAACTACAGCAATTGCTGCTATATTAACTATTTCTTCAACGCTTGGTTTTAATTGCAAAATATGAACTGGCTTATCCATTCCCATTATAATTGGTCCAATTGACATTGCATTATCAAGTTCCTTAATTACTTTATATGTAATATTAGCAGAATCAAGGTTGGGAAATACCATAACATTAACTTTTTGTCCAGAAAGTTTAGAGAAATCAAACTTATTTGAGAACATAGGCCTATTTAAAGCAAAATCTGATTGAACAGGTCCGTCAACAACTAGTTCTGGTATTGTACGTTTTAACAATTTTACTGCTTTTTCTACTTTTTTAGCCATAGGGTGATTCGATGAACCAAAATTTGAATATGACAACATAGCAATCACAGGATCAAATCCGAACATCTTAGCAGTTTCAGCAGCCAAAATACCTATGTAAGCAATCTCATTATAAGTAGGATTAATATTTATAGCTGTATCAGCTAGAAAAATAGGTCCTTTACTAGTAATCATTAAGTTAGTTGTAGCTACTTTTCTTACTCCTTCACTTTTTCCAATAACTTTTAATATAGGCTTAATAACTTCAGGATAACTTCTAGAAAATCCGGATATTAAAGCATCCGCCTCACCAAGTTTTACCATCATAGATCCAAAATAATCTCTTCTTCTCATTAAAATTTCAGCTTGACTTAGGGTCATTCCCTTATCTTTTCTTTGCTTAAAAAACTTCTTAGCATATCTTTTAATTATTGGAATAGATTTTTTTTGACTCAAATCAATAACCTTTAGATCATGATCAAAGTCAATTTCAAGCATCAATTTTTTTATTCTTTTTTTTCTTCCAATTAAAGTTGGAATAGCAATTCCCTCGTCATAAACAATTTGAGCTGCTTTCAATACATCTAATCTGTCAGCCTCAACAAAAACAACTTTTTTTGGATCACTCTTAGCTTTTGCCATAAGTAATCTGATAATTTTATTATTATTACCAAGTCTTGATTCTAATTCTCTTTCATATCTTTCCCAATTATCAATTTCTTGACGAGCAACTCCACTATCAATTGCTGCCTTAGCAACTTTAAGCGGTATCTTGGAAATTAATCGAGGGTCAAAAGGTTTGGGAATAATATAATCTCTTCCAAATGTTAATTTCGTTTCGCCATAAACAACATTTACATTTTCTGGAACAGGCTCTTTAGCTAATTCAGCTAATGCGTAAACCGCCGCCATTTTCATTTTTTCATTAATTTTTGATGCTCTAACATCTAGAGCGCCTCGGAAAATAAAGGGAAAACCTAATACATTATTAACTTGATTGGGATGGTCGCTTCTTCCAGTTGCTAATATCACGTCATCTCTAGTTCTTTTTGCTAGTTTATAATTTATTTCTGGATCAGGATTGGCCATTGCAAATACTATTGGATTTTGTGACATTGATTTAAGCATTTCAACACTTAACATATTGGCCTTTGATAATCCTATAAATACATCCGAATTATTTAGTGCTTCATTAAGACTTTTAATATGGGCTTTTTTTGAGGCAAAAAGTTTTTTTTCCGTACTTAAATCTTTCCTTGACAAATTAATTGCTCCTTTACTATCAAACATTATGATATTTTTCTTTTTTACACCTAATGCAACATACATCTTCGCACAGGATATAGCTGCTGCTCCAGCACCACACACTACCATTTTAATTTTTTCAATATCTTTTTGAGCAAGATCCAGTGCGTTTAAAAGAGCTGCACCAGAAATGATAGCAGTTCCATGCTGATCATCATGCATAACAGGAATATTTAATTCCTCTACCAATCTTCTTTCAATTTCAAATGCTTCCGGAGCTTTAATATCTTCCAAATTTATTCCACCAAATGTTGGAGCAATATTCTTGACTGTATTAATAAATTCATCAATATTTTTTGTATCAACTTCAATATCAAAAACATCAATATCAGCAAAAATTTTAAACAACAAACCTTTACCTTCCATTACTGGTTTTGATGCAAGTGGTCCGATATCTCCTAAACCTAAAACAGCAGTACCATTTGAAATAACTGCAACCAGATTTGATTTTGAAGTGTATTTATAAACATCATCAGGATTTTGATTGATTTCTAAACAAGGGTGTGCTACGCCAGGTGAGTAAGCTAAAGATAAATCTCTTTGGGTTTGATAATTTTTAGTTGGTTCTACCTTTATTTTTCCAGGTCTTGGTTTTGAATGATATATTAATGCTTTTCTTCTTTCTCTTTCCTGCTTCATCTTATTTATTAATTAAGTTTGAAATAAGGTCGCCTAAAAAAAATCCTGAACCTAACGCAAGTGGATATAAAACAAACAACCATAAGTAATCTAAAATGGACAAATTATTTGGTTCATTTTTTGCAATATTATTTAAAAAATCATACCATGTTGCTATTCCGAATTTCGAAATTATAAAATTACATAGAATTGCAACTATAAGAATTGAAACACCAATTATGTATAAGCGAAGCATATATCAACCAAAAATAGTTAATTAATGACATCCCAAAAACTTTATACATTTTAATTTATATTTACCTTTATACGTGAAATTTCTATTTAAAATATTACTGATTTTTTTTCTGTTTTTTGG
>JBELHE010000015.1:0-24194 GCA_042091575.1 Cryomorphaceae bacterium | reverse complement strand
AAATATCACCCTCAACCCTGGCAATACAAGTTCTGATTCTGAACTTTTAAATAATGATAATGACTTTGAAATTGAAGAAATTCTTGAAAATAATGATTCTGAAAACGAATCTGAATAATATTAACTTTATGCCATGATGTCATTAAAATCACTATATATAATCACAATTTGACATAAATTTTCGTTTGGCACGATTGATGAAATTTAAATAAAAAAATTTAGTATGAGTAAATTAAACATAAAACCCCTTGCTGACAGAGTTCTTGTTGAACCTCTTGAGGCGGAAACTAAAACTGCATCAGGGATTATCATACCTGACACAGCAAAAGAAAAACCCCAGAAAGGTAATGTTGTTGCCGTTGGAGCTGGAACAAAAGAAAATCCCATCACCGTAAAAGTAGGTGAGACCGTGTTATATGGTAAGTACTCTGGAACAGAGCTCAAATATGAAGGTAAAGATTACCTCATAATGAAAGAAAGTGATATTCTAGCAATAGTTTAAAAATTTAAAATTTAAAAAAATGGCAAAAAAAATACAATTTGATACTCAAGCAAGAGAAGGATTAAAAAGAGGTGTTGATGCATTAGCTAATGCGGTAAAGGTAACTCTTGGTCCAAAAGGAAGAAATGTAATAATAGGTAAATCTTTTGGTGGACCACAAGTAACTAAAGACGGTGTTACTGTAGCTAAGGAAATTGAATTAGAAGATACACTAGAAAATATGGGTGCTCAAATGGTAAAAGAAGTTGCATCCAAGACTAATGATCTAGCTGGTGATGGTACAACTACTGCTACAATTCTAGCTCAATCAATTGTTACTGAGGGACTTAAAAATGTCACTGCTGGTGCTAATCCAATGGATCTTAAGAGAGGTTTGGATAAAGCTGTAAAAATAATAGTTGAAAACTTAAACAAATCTGCTAAGACTGTTGGAAACTCATCTGATAAAATACAACAAATAGCATCTATTTCTGCTAACAATGACAATGCAATAGGAAATCTCATTACTGAAGCTTTTGAAAAGGTTGGCAAGGAGGGAGTAATCACCGTTGAAGAAGCAAAAGGTACCGATACTTATGTTGATGTTGTTGAAGGTATGCAATTTGACAGAGGATATTTATCACCTTATTTTGTAACAAATAGTGAAAAAATGGAATCTGACCTTGAAAATCCATACATATTATTGTATGATAAAAAAATATCTGCAATGAAAGATCTTCTTCCAATTTTAGAACCAGTAGCCCAGAGTGGAAAACCACTTTTAGTTATTGCTGAAGATGTTGATGGAGAAGCTTTAGCAACTCTTGTTGTTAATAAGTTAAGAGGAGCTCTCAAAATCGCTGCTGTTAAAGCTCCTGGCTTTGGTGATAGAAGAAAAGCTATGCTTGAAGATATTGCAATACTCACTGGTGGAACAGTAATTTCTGAAGAAAGAGGTTTTAATATAGAAAATACTACTATTGAAATGCTTGGAACTGCAGAAAGAGTTACTATTGACAAGGATAATACAACTATTGTTAATGGCGCTGGTGAAAAAAAATCCATTGATGAAAGAGTAAATCAAATCAAATCTCAAATTGAAACTACCACATCAGATTATGACAAAGAAAAACTTCAAGAAAGACTTGCAAAATTAGCAGGTGGAGTAGCTGTTTTATATGTTGGTGCTGCATCTGAGGTTGAAATGAAAGAAAAAAAGGATAGAGTTGATGATGCTTTACATGCTACTAGAGCTGCTGTTGAAGAAGGAATTGTAGCTGGAGGAGGAGTTGCTTTGATAAGGTCTAGAAAAGAATTAGATAAAATTAAAGCTTCTAATGATGATGAACTTACTGGAATTCAAATTATTTTTAGAGCTTTAGAAGCACCCGTAAGAACTATAGTAGAAAATGCAGGTGGGGAAGGATCAGTAGTTGTAGCTAAAATAATTGAAGGAAAAGATGGCTTTGGTTATGATGCCAAATCAGAAAATTATGTTGACTTATTTGAATCTGGAATTATTGACCCTAAAAAAGTGACAAGAGTTGCATTAGAAAATGCTGCATCTGTTGCTGGTATGATTTTAACCACTGAATGTGCATTAGTAGATATTAAAGAAGATACACCTCCAGCTGCACCTCCAATGGGTGGAGGAGGAATGCCTGGAATGATGTAATATTTTTAAATTATTTTTTAAAAAAAGCTGCTGTTATGCAGCTTTTTTTTTTTTAAATATTTTACATTTACTTTTTAATATTTTTATGAATAATAACTCTCCAAAATCAGCAATTATTTCTGTATATAATAAAACAGGAATTGAAAAAGTTGCTAAAAAATTTCAAGATTTAAATATTACAATAATTTCAACCGGAGGAACTGAAAAATATTTATCAAATCTAGGTTTTGATGTTAAGAAGGTTGAAAATTTAACTTTATATCCCTCAGTTTTCGGAGGCAGAGTAAAAACTCTTCATCCAAAGATTTTTGGTGGTATTCTACACAGAAGAGATAATGAAAAAGATTTAATTGAAAAAATTGAATACGAAATTCCAAGTATTAATTATGTAATTGTTGATCTTTATCCTTTTGAAGATACAGTTAATGAAGCTAAATCTCATAGTGAAATAATTGAAAAAATTGATATTGGAGGAATTTCATTAATACGCGCAGCAGCAAAAAACTATAATGATGTTTTATGTGTTTCATCAACTGATCAATATCATGAATTTTTAAGTGATATTGATAAAAATAATGGTGACTTCAGCACTGATTTAAAGAAGAATTATGCTGCATTGGCATTTAAAAGATCATCAAATTATGATAATTTAATAACGCAATATTTTGAGATTGGAACAATTGAAAAAAACAACACTTTAAGATATGGAGAAAATCCACATCAAAAAGGATTGTTTATTGGAGATTTTGATTCAATTTTTAAAAAATTAAATGGGAAAGAGTTATCATATAACAATCTACTTGATATTGATTCAGCATACAGTTTAATTAAGGAGTTTTGGAATAATGAACCAACTTTTGCAATACTCAAACATAATAATGCATGTGGTTTAGCTACTAAAAGTTCTATATCAAAAGCTTACAAAAATGCATTACAAGGAGATCCAATTTCAGCTTTTGGAGGAGTATTAATTTCTAATAAAGAAATTGATGCTGAGTCAGCTAATGAAATGCACAACTTATTTTTTGAAGTATTATTAGCTCCATCTTACACGGACGAAGCTTTGAATATTTTAAAAGGGAAGAAGAATAGAATTATTTTAAAAATCAAAAATATTGAATTACCAAAAAAAACAATAAGGACATGCTTAAATGGTGTACTTGTCCAAGATCGTGATTTTATCACTGATTCAGTTAATGATATTTCTTTTGTTACCAATAAAAAACCTACTGACCGAGAAATAAAAGATCTGTTTTTTGCATCTAAAATCTCAAAACATACTAAATCGAATACAATTGTATTAGTAAAAAACAATCAATTAATTTCCTCTGGAACAGGTCAAACATCAAGAGTTGATGCTTTAAATCAAGCAATTGATAAAGCAAAGAAATTTAAATTTGATCTAAATAATTGTGTAATGGCTAGTGATGCTTTCTTTCCATTCCCAGATTGTGTAGAAATTGCATCAAAGTATGGAATAAGTTCAGTTATTCAACCAGGTGGATCAATAAAAGATAATTTATCCGTAGATTATTGTAATAACAATAACATATCGATGGTTTTTACTGGAAATAGACACTTTAAACATTAATTCATTAACTTTACTTATAACCCTAAACTTATATGAGTTTTTTTGATTTTTGGACTGAATCAATTGCCATCGACCTAGGCACTGCAAATACTTTGATTATTCATAATGACAAAGTAGTTGTTGATAGTCCATCAATTGTTGCAATTGATCAGAAATCTAATAAAATTATTGCAGTTGGTAAAGAAGCAAGTTTAATGCATGGAAAAACTCATGAGAGTATCAAAACAGTCCGTCCTTTAAAAGATGGAGTTATTGCTGATTTCAATGCATCTGAACAAATGATAGGTCAATTAATAAAAAGTATACCTAACCTTAATAAAAGATTTTATTCTCCTTCATTAAAAATGGTTATCTGTATACCATCAGGTATTACTGAAGTTGAGATGAGAGCTGTAAAAGAATCTGCTGAAAGAGTAAATGGTAAAGAAGTTTATCTAATTCAAGAACCAATGGCAGCGGCCATAGGTATCGGCGTAGATATTATGCAACCAAAAGGAAATATGATAATAGATATTGGAGGGGGAACTACTGAAATTGCAGTTATTGCATTAGCAGGGATTGTTTGTGACAAAAGTGTAAAAATTGCAGGTGATGTATTTACTGAAGATATCGTTTATTACATGAGAACGCAACACAATCTATCTATTGGAGATAGAACTGCTGAAAAAATAAAAATTAATATTGGATCTGCATTGGATGAATTAGATAATCCTCCGGATGATTTATTAGTTCAAGGTAGAGATTTACTCTCTGGTAAACCAAAAGAGATTTCAATTGGTTACAGAGAAATTGCAAAAGCATTAGACAAATCAATAATTAGAATTGAGGAGTCAGTTATGGAAACTCTTTCAAAAACACCACCTGAACTTGCTGCTGACATATACAATACTGGAATATATTTAGCCGGTGGTGGCTCAATGCTAAGGGGTCTTGACAAAAGAATTTCAAAAAAAACTGACCTTCCTGTTTTTATCGCAGAAGATCCATTGAGAGCTGTTGTTAGAGGGACTGGTATTTCATTAAAAAACATAGAGCGCTATAAAAGTGTTTTAGTAAAATAATTTAATGCGAAATATTGTTGATTTTATAATTAAAAATATTAACTCCTTTGTATTTATAATTTTACTTTCAATTAGCTTTTCACAAGTCATAAGTAGGAACTATTATCAAGCCTCAAAATTTAATTTATTTTCATCTTCAATCATCAATATTATAAAAGAAAGAATTAATAATCTTCACAGATACACTGAGCTCAATAAAGAGAATAACAAGTTAATTAATGAAAATTTAAGTTTGAGAAACAACTTAATACTTTCAAAAAAAACTAAAGGTTTTTTAAAAACAAATTTTAAGTACAGTCACGGAAAAATAATAGATAACAGTATTCGATACACTAAAAATTTTGTGACAATTGATTTAGGGAAAAGAGATGGTATCAGTATTAATGATGGTATTGTTTCAAGTAAAGGGATTATTGGGATTATCAATAGGGTATCTGAAAATTTTTCTAGTGGAATTTCAATTTTAAATTCAAAGCTTAAAATAAATGCAGTCTTAAAAAAAAGTGATCATTTTGGATCACTTTTTTGGAACGGTAAAGATCATCAAATCATGAGCCTTGAAGATATTCCAAAAAGTGCACGCATTTCAATTGGTGATACTATATCATCTGGTGGAATGTCATCTATTTTTCCAAGAGATATTTTGATTGGAGTTATATCCAGTTTTAATTTACCTGAATCATCAAATTATTATAAAATATCGGTCAAATTATTTGAAGATTTTGGTTCTCTCAGAAATATATATGTAGTGAAAAACGAACTCAAAGATGAGTTTAATGAATTAAAAAACAGAAATGAATAATATAAATCAGCTTCTTTTTTTTAGATTCATTTTACTATCATCATCTCAAATAATGATATTCAATAATTTTTTGATTTTTGGTAATCCTGTCAATATTTATTTAATTTACATTATTGTTTTTCCACTAAATTACAACAAGTCATTATCGTACATTCTAATTTTCTTGTTTGGTTTTGTATTAGATTTTTTTTCTAATTCCTTCGGAATAATCACTTTCTCTCTACTAATATCAATTTTGATCAAACCATTTTTACTAAAATTTTCCTTTGGTAATTTTGATGTCAACAAGGTTAGAAAAACATCTGAGTATATAAGTGGAACAAGTTTATTTCAACAAGCTAGTTATCTCTTAATGATTTTCTTTACTCATCAGTTAGTTTTAAACTCAGTAGAAATTTTTTCATTTAAAAATTTTAATATTATTTTAAATAAAACTTTAACTAGCTCAATTATTTCAATAATCTTTTCATATTTTATATTAACAATATTTTTTAAAAAAAATGCGCGATAAGCTTTTTCAAATAATAGTTTTTTTAGTGTCGAGTCTACTAATAATTAAGCTTTTCGATCTTCAGGTTATTAATAATAACTCATCACAAATTTTAGAGAGAGCTTCAATTCAAAAAGTTTATGATTTTCCTGAAAGAGGATACATATATGATAGAAATAACAAACTAATTGTATTTAATGAACCTTATTATGATTTGATGGTTATTCCAAAAGATATAGAAATTTCAGATAGTTCATTAATCTTCAAAGAACTCAATATTTCAAGCAAAGAATTTTTCAACAGACTAAATAAAGCCAAAAAATATTCTACAATCAAGTCCTCAGTACTTATTTCTGGAATTACTAAAAACGAATATGCTAATATTCAAGAAAAACTTTGGAAGTTTAGTGGACTATTTATTCAAAAAAAATCTAAAAGAAAATATAACTATAAAACAGCCTCTAATCTTTTTGGATATATAAGTGAAGTAAACACATATGAAATTGATAATAATCCATACTACAAAGCAGGTGAAATGATTGGAAGGCAAGGTTTAGAAAAATCTTATGAAAAAGTTTTAAGAGGTAAAAAGGGTGTAAAATTTTTTCAAAAAGATAAGTTCAATAGAATTATTGGCAACTATCATAATGGGATTTATGATAGTGTACTTATTCCTGCAAAAAACTTAGAAGTTACACTAGATATAGATCTTCAGATTTATGGCGATTCATTAATGAAAAATAAATTTGGAAGTATAATAGCAATTGAACCAAATTCCGGAGAAATTTTAGCCTTAGTAAATTCACCTGGCTATGATCCAAACCTATTGGTTGGAAGAGATAGATCTGAAAACTATAAGAAATTAAATTTAGATAGTATTGGTAAACCTTTATTTGAAAGAGGACTTCAAGGACAGTATCCCCCTGGTTCTACTTTTAAGATAATTAATGCATTAATTGGATTACAAGAAAATATAATTCAGGAAGAAACATTGATTAAATGTAACGGGGGTCATTTTTATGCCAAAAATGCTTTTATGAAATGTCATACTAAGGAAGCTACATACACAAATTTAAATAATGCAATATATACTTCATGCAATACATATTTTGCAAAAACTTATAATGAAATAATTGAAAATCATGAAACCTCAGCTGTTGGACTAGATAAGTGGAAAGATTATGTTAATTCATTTGGATTTGGTGATTTTTTAGGATATGATCATCCAATAGGTAAAAGAGGTTTTATTCCAAACTCAAGTTATTATAACAGATGGTACAATAATTCATGGAGAGCATCAACAACAATATCAAATTCTATAGGACAAGGTGAAGTCTTAACAACTCCTGTTCAATTAGCAAACTTTGCAGCTATAATAGCAAATAAAGGATGGTATATCCCCCCACATTTTGTGAAAAAAATTGAAAACGACTCAATTGATAATATTTATAATGAGAGAAAACAAACATTAATTTCAGAAAAACATTTTGATCCAATTATAAAAGGAATGGTAGATGTAGTTGAGAAGGGAACAGCTCAAAACTCCAAAATTAAGGGAATTAAATTTGCAGGTAAGACAGGTACAGCTGAAAATTTTGTAAAAATAAATGATCAAAAAAAACAACTTACTGATCATTCAATTTTTATAGGTTTTGCTCCTGCAGAAGATCCAAAAATTGCAATTTGTGTCTTTATAGAAAATGGGTATTGGGGTACAAGATGGGCTGCTCCAATATCCAGTTTAATAGCTGAAAAATACTTGAATAGAAAAGTTGAAAGAAAGTGGCTTGAAAAATATATTTTAAATGGAAATTTAACTGAGGAGTATATGAAGCCATACTTGTACGAAAACTTTGTTATAAATGAATAAAATTATTTTAAAAAAATTTGATTTTATTTCAATATTAATTGTTAGCGTACTAATCATTATTGGGCTTGTTAATATTTACTCATCGACCTATTTTGATGACATGGATTTTTTTTCTTTAAAAAGTTCATTTGGAAAACAAATGCTTTTTACTGTAATATCATTTGTTATCTTTTTTTTTATTATTATTTCAGACGATAGATTTTTTTTCAGATACTCTAGTCTTATTTATATTTTAGGGATTATAGTTCTATTTACTGTATTGATTATTGGAATTGAAATAAAAGGAGCTAGATCGTGGTTTTCTGTTATGGGTTTTAGTTTTCAGCCGTCTGAGATAATGAAACCTATAACTGCTTTAGCACTTGCAAAATATCTGAGTAATATTCATTCTGATATTAGGAAAAAAAGCATTCAATTTTATAGTTTTTTAATAATTTTATTTCCTATTTTTTTAATAATCATTCAACCTGATCCAGGTACAGCTCTAATTTATTTTAGCTTTTTTTTTGTTCTCTATATTGTTGGTTTACCCAGTATTTATATGAACATTTTTTTATGGATAAGTCTTGTTTTTGTTATGACTTTGATATTTGGAAAAGTAAATATTTTAGTTTTAATATCGCTTTCACTTTTCTCAATTATTCTAATTTATATTTATAGAAAACTATATTTCGGTAAAATTTTATTTTACGGGATATTATCATTGATTCTTACCCTAAGTATTGATTTTATTTTTAATAATGTATTTGAAAAAAGACATCGTGACAGATTTGATATTGTATTAGGGCTGAAAGAAGATAATCAAGGAATTGGATATAATACTAATCAATCACAATTAGCTTTCAAGTCAGGTGGCTTTTTTGGTGAGGGATTTTTAAATGGATCACAAACAAAGGGTGATTTTGTGCCTGAACAACATAGTGATTATATTTTTGCAACTGTTGGTGAAGAATGGGGTTTCTTTGGTTCAATATTTACAATTACTCTTTTTACAATTTTAATTCTAAGAATGATTAGTCGAGCAAATACTAATAGAAACATATTTAATAAAATTTTTATATATAGTGTAGCCTCTATTTTCTTCTTTCAATTTACTATTAATATAAGTATGGTTTTAGGTGTTTTTCCTACTGTAGGGATTCCACTACCATTTATAAGTTATGGTGGATCTAGCTTACTTGCATCAATTATTCTATTTGGGGGATACATCAAATTAGATTCTGTTAAAAAAGAAAAATGGTAATTCTATTTTATAATTTCAGAATAGAAATTTGAAATATAAATAAAACTAGTAACTAATATCATTAGAAAAAATCCGGGAATTAGCGCTAGATACGCATTTCCTAAAAGAATGTACTGATAATTTTCTTTGATCATATAACCCCAACTAGGTAGAGGGGGCTGAGTGCCAATCCCAAGAAAACTTAAGCCACTTTCTAATAAAATACTTGATGCAAAATTTGTTGCAGAAATAATTAGAATAGGTCCAATTATATTTGGAAGAATATGATTTAAAATAATTTTATAATGACTGATGCCTAAAACTTTAATGGCGATTATGTAATCTTTTTCCTTTTCTGACTTAATTTTACCTCTTACTAGTCGAGCAACTTCAACCCAAATAGAGCAGCCAATTGCAATATAGATTTGCCAAAAACCTTTTCCAATAGCTAGAGATATTGCGATAACTAATAATAGTGTTGGTATAGACCAAAAAATATTAATTAACCATACCACAATAGAATCAATTCTTCCTCCAAAATATCCACCAATTACGCCAAAAAAAACACCAATAATTGTTGATATAATTACAGCCATAATTCCAATAGACAATGAAACTCTTGTGCCTAATAAAATTCTACTAAAAACATCTCTTCCGAAAATATCTGTTCCAAAATAAAATTTTTTTTTAGTTACATATTCAGATTTTATCATTTCTAAATTAGTTTGATCAAATAGTTTGAAATCGAATGATTTTAAAATTTTTGAGTTGTCATCAGAATAAATATCTACAATTACTTGTTTTCCATCGTTATAAATTGAATTAATAGCATATTCCTCAAATGTTTTTTCACTACCAAAAAATAAATCTAAAAATTTAAACTCATATTGTTTTACAGGAACTTTTAATACTGATATTTCAAAACCAGGTTTTTTTGATTGAATATTCAAATTCATCGAATTTGCATTTTCAGTTTTATCAGGTATGATTAAAAAAGCAAAAATTGAAATTATTAAACAAATAAAAATATATAGGAATGATAACTTTAATGGAATATTCTTTAGCAAATTACAAAATTTGATTATTCAGTGTTAACTAAAATCATTTCAGAATTAGTTTTATAAGAAAATATTTGTTCTAAAACGTTTATACCCTCACTAATAAAAATATCCCTTTTTAGGTTTTTATGCCAACGATTTCTGTTACTTAACAAGTCTTTATTTGACATAATGAAATCTTTTTCAGAACTAAGTAATTTAAAATTTAAATTATTAGAATAATCAGAAATACTTTCAAATAGTTTATTTTTTTCACTATTATTTTCGATATAGTCCTTGTAAGATAAAAAATTGAGGGGAATGACTTTGTTATCACGTTGCTCTTTAATCCAATCAGCTCTTTCAGAAATTAACTGATGATAATTATTTGAATTAATCCTATTTTGAGCATTAGTGGTTATAAAATTAAAATTTTTAAATCCAGTCCATTTAGTATAAAAAGCAGCATCAATTTTATCCCATTTAAGTGGGTTTTTTTCATCCCTTTCTCCATTAAATATATGCATATAGCTGTCAGGAATAATAACATCACTTTTCACTCCCTCTAGCTGGACTGACTCTCCATTAATCCTATAAAACTTATCAGTAGTAATTTTAATAGCTCCCATATCAAAATCAGAATTTGAAATAAACTTATTGAGATCAATAATATTTTGAACGGTACCTTTTCCAAAAGATTTTTCACTTCCAATTATTACTGCTCTTCTATAATCTTGAAGGGCAGCTGCAAGTATTTCAGATGCAGATGCTGACATTTCGTTAATTAAAACTACTAATGGTCCATCCCAAATAATTTCTGGATTTCTGTCATACAATACTTTTTTTCTATTTCCGATTGATTTAACCTGAACAACAGGTCCCTTTTCAATAAATAAACCAGTCATATCTACAACAGTTTGAAGTGATCCACCACCATTATTTCTTAAGTCGAGAATCAAACCTTGCATTCCATTATTTTTTAGTTTTATAATATGATTTTTAACATCATCAGCTGAATTTCTATTTTTATAATCAGTAAAATCAACATAAAATTTAGGTAAACTTATATATCCATAATTAATATTTTCTTTATTGATTAGAGTTGATTTTGCATATACTTCCTCTAATTCAACTAAATCTCTCATAATTCTAACATCTTTAATAGAACCATCTATTTTTTTTACAGTTAGAGTTACATAAGATTTAGCAGGCCCCATAATTAATTTAATTGCATTATCTAATGGCATACCAACAATATCAATAGGTTCACTGTTCTCCTGTGAAACTTTTAAAATTATATCACCGATGTCTAAAAGCTTATCTTTCCATATTGGACCTCCAATTATTATTTCTACTATTTTAATTGCACCTTCAGTTTTTGTTAGTCTTGCACCAATTCCATTAAATTTTCCTGAAATGTTAATATCAAATCTTTCTTTATCATCAGGTTTAAAATAAAAAGTGTGTGGATCAAGCTGATTTAAAAAAGAATTTATATATGAAGCAAACCAATCGTCTCTGTCCATATCATTATAAAATTCAAAGAAATCTTCTGTGTTTTTTTTGACTATAGCTAAAGATTCATTATACACTCTATCATTAATATTTTCTAGGGAATCTCCTAACTTAAGTAGAGCAATATCAAGAGTTGAAAACTTAAGCTGTTTCCTCCATCGTTGTTTTACTTCGTTTTTATTTTTTGAATATTCCTTTTTATCAAAGTCAAGATCTAAAATTTCTTTAGATTTAAAATCAAAAGGATTACTTATTATTTCTTCATAATATTCTTTAATTTCCTTAAATCTTAATTTACTAGTTTCGAAAACAAGATTAAAAAAAGTTAGGTCATAGTTTTTAATTTGATCATCAAGCTTAAACTTGTAATTTTGAAATATTTTAATATCTGATTTCAAGAAAAACCTTTTTTGACTGTCAAGTTGATCAATAAAAGAATGATAAATTTTTTCGGAAATATCATCATTAATTTCGATTTTATTATAATGGCCTTTTTCAACTACATATTTAACAATCTCAATTAATAATCTGTCCTTATTTGGATCGGAAAATTTTTTATTGGATATGGAAGCTCCAACAACAATAAGAGGAATAATTATAAATAAATATTTAATTCTTTTGTTCATTTTCATATATAAAAGTAAAAAATATTAATTGTAATGTTATAATCAAAATTACGTTTTAATATTATGTGCATCTATTTAATTACTTTTGTTCAAAAATTAGACCAGTATGTCAATTAGACCCTTGATACTTGTTACAAATGACGATGGAATATCAGCTCCAGGAATTAGATCTCTTATTGGTGTTATGAATAAAATTGGTAATGTTATCGTAATTGCACCAGATAGTCCACAATCTGCAATGAGTCATGCAATAACTATTAATTCTACACTGCACTGCAATAAAATTAAAATTGATGATGGTCCACAAATTGAATATTCCTGCTCTGGAACACCAGCTGATTGTGTTAAATTGGGTATTAATGAAATTCTTGATGTAAAACCAGATTTATGCGTGTCAGGAGTAAATCATGGCTCTAATTCATCAATAAACGTAATTTACTCTGGAACAATGAGTGCCGCAATAGAAGCTACAATAGAAGGTGTACCTGCAATTGGATTTTCATTACTTGACTATGAATGGAATGCAAACTTTAATCATATTGAAAAATATATAAAAGAAATTACATTAAAAGCTTTGAGAAATGGAATACCAAATGGAACTACACTCAATGTTAATTTTCCAAATATGGACAAAGGTGAAATACAAGGTGTTAAAATTTGTAGACAGGCTAAAGCATATTGGATTGAGAAGTTTGATAAAAGAACTAATCCTCAGGGAAAAGAATATTATTGGCTTACAGGGGAGTTTGTTAATAATGATAAAAATAAAGATACTGATGAGTTCGCATTAAAATCTGGATACATATCAATTGTACCTGTAAAACATGATTTTACTGACTACGATTCAATTTCAAAGATTCAAGATTGGAAATTATAAAATGAAGTATTACATAATTGCTGGTGAACCATCTGGCGATCTTCATGGATCTAAATTAATTAAGGAAATCTTTAAAGTAGATAAAAATGCAGAAATTAGGTTCTGGGGAGGAGACTTAATGAAAGATGCTGGCGGTAAAATGGTAATGCATTACAAAAATTTAGCTTTCATGGGTTTCAGTGAAGTTCTTATCAATATTTTTAAGATTTTAAAAAATTTTAAAATTTGTAAAAAGGATATCTTAAAATTTAATCCTGATAAAATTATTTACATTGACTATCCAGGATTCAATTTGAGAATTTGTAAATGGGCTAAAAGAAGAGGATTCAAGAACTATTTTTATATAAGTCCACAAGTGTGGGCGTGGAAAGAAAAAAGAGTAAATATTATAAAAAAATATATAGATGAATTATATGTTGTTCTCCCATTTGAAAAAGATTATTTTAAAAGAAAGCATAATATTAAATCAAATTTTTTTGGACACCCACTGATGGATGATTTAAATAATTTTAAATTAAAAAAAATTCCTTCAAAAAAACCAATTATTTCAATATTACCTGGAAGTCGTGAACAAGAAGTTTTAAAAATTTTAAATGAAATTTTAAATATTTGTAAATACTTTCCTAACTATAAATTTATTATCGCTGGTGTAAAACATATCAAAAAAGAAACTTATAATAAAATTATTTCAGAAAAAAATTATAATGTAGAATTAATATACGGTAAAACATATGATATTATAAGTTCTTCTAAAGTCTCTATAGTAGCAAGCGGCACAGCAACTCTTGAAACTGCATTACTCAATACGCCACAAATTGTATGCTATAAGACAACTAAATTAAATATCTTATTAGCTAGAATTTTTGTTAAGGTAAGGTTCATTTCTCTTGTAAATCTAATATGTAATAAAGTTGTTATTAAAGAATTTATACAAAATGATGTAAATAAAATAAATTTAAAAAATGAGATAAATAGTATTTTAAATGGAAGAAATAAAGAGATTAAAAAAAATTACAAGATTTTAAGAAAATTAATTGGATCAGCTGGTGTAAGTATGAAAGTAGCTCAACACATCTTTAAAAACTAACAGACAATATTTATTATCTTGTTTGGAACAAAAATTATTTTTTTGATATTTTTTCCTTTCAAATTTTTCTTAGTTAATTCATTATTTAATATAATCTCTTCTACTTCAGCATATGATAAATCACTAGGCAATATAATTTGAAATTTTAGCTTACCATTAAAGGAGACTGGATAATTCTTTTCTTTTTCGATTAAAATTTTAGGATCATGTATTGGAAATTCTTGATCAATAATTGAATTATTATTACCTAAAACAAACCATAATTCTTCTGCAATATGTGGAGCAAAAGGTGATAATAAAATTGTTAAAGATTTTAGCACTTGTGATGAATGACATTTTTTTTCAGTTAGTTTATTAACTAAAATCATTAGTGAACTTACGCATGTATTAAAGGAAAAATTTTCAATATCATTATTTATCTTTTTAATTGTAAGGTTTAAAATTTTTAAAGATTCTTTATCAGGAACTTTATCATTAACGATAAAATTTTCATCATTATAAAAAAGCTTCCAAACTTTATTTAAAAAATTAAAAACACCTGAAATTCCATTAGTATTCCATGGTTTAGCTTGTTCTATTGGACCTAAGAACATTTCATACAACCTCAAAGTGTCAGCACCATAATTTTCACATATATCATCTGGATTTACAACATTATATTTTGATTTTGACATTTTTTGAACCTCTCTTTCAACTTTAAAAGTATTTCCATTCATTTTGAATTTTGCAGTAAAATATTCAGGTTGCCATTTCACAAATTTTTCTAAATCAAGTTCATTTTGATTATTAACAAGTTTGATATCAATATTTATTTTTTGAATTTTCTCATTATCTAAAGAATCTGAAGAAATAAAAACACCACTATTAATATCTCTCAATATTAAAGCAGAATTTCCTAAAATCATTCCCTGATTAATAAGCTTTTTTGCGTAAATTTCAGTGTTTACTAATTTTAAGTCATACAAAAACATTTGCCAAAATCTTGAATAAAGTAAGTGACCTGTAGCATGCTCGCTACCACCAAGGTATAGATCAACCTCTTTCCAGTATTTTAAGGATTCTTTAGATACAAAATTTTTATCATTTTTTGAATCCATGTATCTGTTAAAATACCAAGAACTACCAGCCCATCCAGGCATGGTGTTTAGTTCAATACGAAAAATATTTATTTCATCAATTAATGAACTTGATACGACTTTATGATTGGTAGTATCCCATCCCCAATTTTTAGCATTACCTAGCGGGGGTTCACCATTTTCAGTTGGAAGGTAATTTTTAACATTCGGGAGTTCTAAAGGTAAATATTTTAAATCAATGGGGTAAGGAACTTCATTTTTAAAGAAAATAGGGATTGGTTCTCCCCAATATCTCTGTCTACTAAAAACTGCATCACGTAATTTATAATTTATTGTTTTATGACCTGATGAAATTTGTTTTAGTTCAGAACAAATCAGTTCAAAAGCAGAATGATAATCAAGATCGTTTAAAAAATCAGAGTTTGAAAATATGACGTTTTCTTTAGATTCAAAAGCTTCATTATCGATATTAATATTTTTGAAAATATTAATAATTTCAATATTAAATTTTTTAGCAAATATATAATCTCTCTGATCTCCACACGGAACAGCCATAACTGCACCAGTTCCATAAGTAGAAATCACATAGTCAGATATCCATATAGGTAATAATTTTTTAGTGAATGGATGAATTGCATATGACCCAGTAAAGACACCTGAAATAGATTTAACATCAGATATCCTATCTCTCTCACTTTTTTTACTTGATAATTTAATATATTTAGTAACTTCTTCTTTATTATCATTAGTTGTTATTTCTTCAACCAGTTCATTTTCAGGGGCTAATGTTAAAAAAGTTACTCCAAAAATTGTGTCTGGTCTAGTAGAAAAAACTGAAATAGACTTAGAACAAGAATTAATATTAAAATTAATCATTGCTCCTTTGGATTTTCCTATCCAATTTCTTTGCATATCCTTCAACGGATCGGGCCAATCAATTTTTTCTAAGCCAGATAAAAGTCTTTCAGAATAGCTTGAGATTCTGATACTCCATTGCTTCATTTTTTTTCTTGTAACCTCATATCCTCCCCTTTGAGATAAACCATCAATAACTTCATCATTAGCTAAAACAGTTCCTAACTTAGGACACCAGTTTACAAAAGTTTCAGATAAATAAGCAATTCTAAATTCTTGGAGAATTTCTTCCTTTTGATTAATATTAAAATTATCCCAATCATAAGATGTGAATCTTTGTGAAAAATTTTTTGTTTTAAAACTTCCCTTTTTTTTAAATCGATTTATAAGATCTGAGATAGGTCTAGCTATTTGTTTATCCTCATCATACCAACTATTAAAAAGCAATAAAAACATCCACTGCGTCCACTTATAATAATCTTTATCAGATGTTCTTATCTCTCTTGACCAATCAAAAGAAAAACCCATTCTGTCAAGTTGTTGACGATATCTTTTTATATTCTCTTCGGTTGTTTTTTGTGGATGTTGACCTGTTTGGATTGCATATTGCTCTGCGGGTAATCCAAAAGAATCGTAACCTTGGGGATGAAGTACGTTATAACCCTTATGTCTTTTAAATCTGGAATAAATATCACTAGCAATATATCCTAAAGGATGTCCAACATGTAAACCAGCACCGGAAGGGTAAGGAAACATGTCTAAAACATAAAACTTTTTCTTTTGAGAGATATTCGGAACCTGGAAAGTATTATTGAGCTTCCAATACTTTTGCCACTTCTTCTCTATTTTATTAAAGTTATATCTCATTTGAAAGAATTAAACAAAAATAAGGTTATTGTTTAATGCAAAAAAATTAAAAGAATTGAATTAACTAAAAATGCTTTATTATTTTTACATATAATATATATATTTTGCCTTCTTATTCATCAAATAAAATATTTTCTAATTACTTTTTGGTTATTGTAAGTATTTCTGTTGTGCTTTTTCTAATTTCTTCATTTACTTTAATTGTATTGAATTCTGAAAAAATTATTAATGATTTTAAAGAGAAAATACCTGTGGTTGTTTTTATTAAAGATCAAAGCAATAAAATTGAATTATCAAAATTTGAAAAAAATCTTGAAATTAATAATACAATTAAAGGTTTTGAATTTGTTTCAAAAAAAAATGCTGCTGAAAAACTCTCAAATGAAATAGGTGAAGATTTTATCAACTATTTAGGATACAATCCACTTTATGATTCTTACGATATTTTTTTTACTGCTGAAAATGTAAATAATTTGTTTATCGATGGATTAGTAGAAGAGTTTAAATATGAAAGTTTTGTTGAGGAAGTAACATATGATGCACCTTTAATTGACCTTATAAATATTAATATAGAAATTTTAAAAAAATGGTCACTAATTATAGGTTCTGTTTTTTTATTTATTTCTATTGTATTGATGAATAATACGATAAGGCTTTCTGTTTATTCTAATAGATTAAATATAAAAACAATGCAGCTAGTAGGAGCAACTAATTATTTCATAAAGAAACCATTCATAATAACTCATTTAAAACTTGGTATTACAAGTAGTTTAATTTCTACCGTTTTTATGTTATTTATTTTATATTATTTTAATATAAATTTCTTTGAAATTAATTTTAATAATATTAAAGAATCTGTACTTATTACGATATTATTTTCGTTTTTAATTAGTATAATTATATGTTACTTTTCAACTTCAATAATTACCGGAAAATATATAAATTCTAATATTGATAAATTATATTAATGAAAAATAAAAATTTTGCTTTTGGTAAAAAAAATTATAAGTATATGTTTATTGGTATTCTTTTCATTGCTTTAGGATTTTTATTAATGTCAGGGGGAGGAAGTGATGATCCAGCTATATTTAACGAGGAGATATATAGTTTTAGAAGAATAAGAATAGCCCCGTTAATTATAATAATCGGTTTTGTAATTGAAATCTATGCTATTTTAACAAAACCCGATTAAAATGGATATTTTTAAATCTCTGCTTCTTGGAATTATACAAGGATTAACGGAATTTTTACCTGTTTCATCAAGTGGCCACCTCGAAATATTTAAAGTTTTTTTAAATTTCTCTTATGAGACAACTAATAGTTTGTTTTTTACCTTAATTGTTCATTTAGCAACAGCAATAAGTGCAATAATATACTTCTGGAAAGATGTTAAAAATATAATTTTAAGCTTAATCAATTTTAAAAAGGATTACAACTCTTTTTTTGCACTTTATATTATAATTTCAATGATACCTGCTGGATTTATTGGTTATTTTTTTGAAAATGAAATTAATACTCTATTTAACGGTAATCTAATTCTAGTTGGTACCATGTTAATTTTAACATCATTAATTCTTTATGTTTCTGACAGGTATGATGGTTCAAGTAAAAAACTTAATTTAAAAAACTCATTATTAATTGGTATTTCTCAAGCTTTTGCAATATTACCCGGGATATCAAGAAGCGGCTCAACTATTGGAGTTTCAATTTTTTTAGGTTTAGAAAGAGAAATTGCTGCAAAATTTTCTTTTTTAATGGTTGTTCCTTTAATTCTAGGTTCTTCGCTTAAGATTATCTTGGATAATGAAATAATATTCAGTTATGATAGTATGATAAACTATTTAGTTGGATTTAGTTCTGCATTGATTTCAGGTTATTACGCATGTAAATGGATGATAATTTTTGTTAAAAAAAGTAAATTAATTTATTTTTCTATTTACTGTTTATTAATTGGTTTAATATCAATCGCATATTCAATATTTAATGGATAAAAACAAATATGAAAAAATCATTAATGATGGTATGGTTATTCCCGTATTTAAGCCATTAAACTGGACCTCTTTTGACGTTGTAAAATATATAAGAAGAGTTTTTCAAAGAAAAACTAATTTGAAAAAGATTAAAGTTGGTCATGCAGGAACATTAGACCCACTAGCTACAGGTATGTTAATTGTTTGTGTTGGAAAAAAGACAAAAGAAATTTATAAATATCAGAATCAAAAAAAAACATATTATGCGACTTTCAAACTTGGTGCTACTACCCCTTCATACGATCGTGAAACAGAAATAAATGAAATATTTTCAACATCACATATTAACATTAATAGATTAAAAATATGTATCAAAAATTTTATTGGCGAATTAGATCAAATTCCCCCTGCGTTTTCTGCCATAAAAATTAATGGTAAAAGATCTTACGAACTTGCTAGAAAAGGTGAAAATGTAAGCTTAAACTCAAGAAAAATATTTATATCTAAATTTGAATTGTTAAATTTCAAAAACTGTGAAATTGATTGTAAGATAGAATGTTCAAAAGGGACTTATATTAGATCAATTGCGAATGATTTTGGAAAACATCTTAATTCGGGAGCTTATTTAAAATATTTAGAAAGATATTCAATTGGCAGACTTTCAATTGAAAATGCATATTCTCTAGATAAATTAGAGAAACAATTATTTTCTTAATAAGTTTAGAAATTTTTCTCTAGTGATAATTTCAGCTCCTAAACTTTTTAAATGCTCAGACGGTACTTGGCAGTCAATAAATCTATATTTATTTTTTTTTAATTCTTTTGTTAAATAATATAATGCCACCTTGCTTGCATTTGATGATTTTGAGAACATGCTTTCTCCACAAAAAACATTATCCAAATCTAAGCCATATAAACCTCCAACCATTTCATCATCTTTCCACACTTCTACCGAAATTGCTCTACCCATTTTATGAAGATCAATGAATGAATTGATTAACCCTTTTGTAATCCAAGTTCCTTTCTGATTGATTCTCTTAATATTTGCACAAAAATTTATTACTTGTTCAAACTCTTTGTTGAAAGTAATTGTAAAATCACATTTTTTTAAAAAAAATTTAAAACTTTTAGAAACATTAAATTTATCGCAATACAAAATCATTCGTGGATTAGGGCTCCACCAAATTAAATTTTTGTCAGACTCAAACCATGGAAAAATACCTTGTTTGTATGCCTCTAAAATTCGTAAAGGTTTTAGGTCTCCTCCATAAGCAACAATTCCATTTTTATCAGCTTTATTAGGGTTAGGAAAAAAATAATCTTCACCTAGTTGAAACATAATATTTAAAAAGGAAGATCATCAGGTTCATTTGATGAACTTTCAGAAATATTTAGGTCTTCTTTTGTTGGTAACGGAGGTAACTGAGATTCAAACTCATCTTCAACTTTTTCAATACGCCATCCTTGAATAGAATTAAAATATTTGATTTCACCCTTATCGTTAGTCCACTCTCTTCCTCTTAAGTTAATATCAATCTTGACAAAATCTCCAATGTTAAATGGATCTAAAAGATCTGTTCTATCTTGAATAAACTCAACCAAAATATTTTGAGGATACTGTTCCTGAGTAGTTAATACTATTTCTCTTTTTCTGAATCCATTAGACCCATACTCCTTGGTTTCACTAATTAATTTTACTTTTCCTGAAATATTCATATTTATATATTGTTTTTAATTTTTATTGATAGTTTTTCAAAATCTTCTTTTTTTAAGTTAATAGAGTTTGAGAAATTCATATCATTTACAGAATTAATTGGAATAAGGTGAATATGTACATGTGGAACTTCAAGGCCAACTACAGCTAATCCAATTCTTTTACAATCAACAGACTTTTCAATTCCGCTTGCAACTTTTTTGGAGAAGTTCATAAGCATAGTATATTCATTAGAACTCAAATTAAATAAATAATCTATTTCTTTTTTTAAAACACACAATGTATGACCAATTGAGTTTGGATTTATATCCAAAAAGGCAATGCAATTATCATCTTCATGAATCTTAAAGCAAGGAATCTCTTTATTAATTATTTTAGTAAATATTGAAGTCAAAAGTATTTATCTTGATATTGAAATAATTTCAAATTTTAATTTTCCACTAGGAACAGATATTTCAGCAATTTCACCTTTAGATTTACCTAGTAATCCTTTACCAATTGGAGAATTAACGGAAATTTTTCCTTCTCTCAAATTTGCTTCACTCTCTGCAACTAATTGATATTCCATATTCATATTATTAGCTAAGTTTTTAATTTTTACTTTAGATAAAACTAAAACTTTGGAGCTATCTAACTGAGATTCATCAATTAGTCTGGCGTTTGCAAGGATTTCTTCCATCTTTGAGATCTTAAGTTCTAATAAACCTTGAGCTTCTTTGGCAGCATCATATTCTGCGTTTTCGCTAAGATCACCCTTATCACGAGCTTCGCCAATTGCTTTAGAAGCTAGAGGTCTTTCAATATCTTTCAAATTATTTAGTTCTGCTCTTAACTTTTTCAAGCCATCTTTTGTGTAATATGATATACTCATTTTATTTAAAAAAAAACCCTAATTCTAGGGAAGATCAAATATACAAATTTCTTCAAATTAGACATTTTCACTAATTTTCAAGAATGTTTAAAATTATTAAATTTTTCTTTTTACTGTTTTTCATTTATTCATGTGAAAAAAGTTCAGTAATCGAAAATCCATATATTCTCGATATAAATTTTGAAAAAACAATAAATCTAAACTTACCGTTATATGATAATCTAAGGTACAATGGTGGATCACACTATATCAACGGTCTTGGTTTGAAAGGAGTAATACTTTTTAATTTAAACAATAATTATATCGCTTGGGAAGCAAGTTGTCCAAATCATCAACCCAGTAGTTGCTCAACAATGGTTGTTGAAGGTGTTCAAACTAAATGTAATTGTGAAAGCAATATTTATAGCCTAGCAAATGGTCAAATTTTATCAAATAATACAAAGGATTCTTATCCATTAGTGATGTATTTTACAGAAAAATCTGGATCGAATTTAAGAATACATAATTAAAAAAAAGTCAATATATAAAATTGAACAATTTTAAGATTTATTGGGATATTTTATTAATCCTTGTATATTTGCAAACTCTTTTAGAATATGAACGCAATAGTTGAAATTTCAGGAAAACAATTTAAAGTTGAAAAGGACTCTACATTGTTTGTACACAGACTCCAAGGACAAGAAGGTGAAAAGATTACATTTGATAAGATTCTATTGCTTGATGATGGATCAAAAGTTACAATTGGTAGTCCAAATGTGAATGGTGCCCTTGTACAAGCTAAAATTATTAAACACCTGAAAGATGATAAAGTAATTGTTTTCAAAAAAAAGAGGAGAAAGGGATATAAAGTAAAAAATGGACACAGACAATCTCTAACTGAAATACTTATCGAAAAAGTAAATAAAAAGAGTGTTGTTAAAAAAACAGAAAACACGAAAGTTGATGTAAAAAAACCTGATATTAAGAAACCAATAGCTAAAAAAACAGCAACTAAAAAAAAATCAACAAAATCTTCAAAAAAATAATATAAAATGGCTCATAAAAAAGGTGTAGGGAGTTCTAAAAACGGTAGAGAATCAGAATCTAAGCGACTTGGTGTTAAAATTTTTGGAGGACAATCTGCTATTGCTGGTAACATTATAGTAAGACAAAGAGGTACTAAACACAGACCTGGTGATAATGTTTATTTAGGAAAAGATCATACACTTCATGCTAAGGTTAATGGTATTGTGAAATTTACAAAAAAGAAGGACAACAAATCTTATGTGTCCATAGAGCCTAATTCATAAATTTTTAAAAAGACCTTATATTTAAGGGATAATGCCCCTTAATCATTTTTATAATAAAGACAACTGCTCTCTAATAATATGGGAGGTTAATGAAGATGAACAATTCTTCTTGTCTAAATTTATACTTACGGATGAAGAATCAAAAATTTTAGAGTTTAAAAAGAATACTTTAAAGAAAATTGAGTTTTTGTCAATAAGATATTTACTTAGATTATTGAAAATCAATCCTAATGATCTTTATTACACAAAACTTGGAGCTCCAAAATTAAAATCTAAAACTAATATTTCTATTAGTCATTGCATGGGATATTCATCTATTCTTGTTTCAGATGATATATGCGGAGTAGATATAGAAACATTTAGAAATAAGATTTTTAAAATTAAAGACAGGTTTGTAAATGATGATGATATTAAAAACATAGATTCAAGCTCAGTAAATGATTTAACTATAGTTTGGTCTTTAAAAGAATCTGTTTTTAAAGCTGAAAATATTCCTGGCTTAAATTTCAAGGAGCAAATATTTATTAAATCCATAGAAAAACAATCAAAAATAGCTGAGATATTGGTGAAGAAATTAAATGTAGATAAAATCTATAAGAGTGATTTATTAATCAAATCAAAATATATTTGCACAACAGTTTTCTCTAATGATTGATTTTTTTAATGAACTTTTTTATCAATACTCTCAATATGCTATTATGGATATTTGTCTGGAAATAATCGCAGTAATTTTTGGGTTTTGTTCTGTGTGGTATTCAAAAAATAATAATGTTTTAGTATTTCCAACTGGAATGATTAATACCTCAATTTTTGTTTATTTATTATTCAAATGGTCATTGTTAGGAGATATGATAATCAATATCTACTACTTTATAATGAGTATTTATGGTTGGTTTTACTGGCGGAGAGGCAATAATGAAAAACCTGTAGCTATTACAGTAATTTCAAATTATGATAAAAAAATTATTATTGTTCTTGTACTATCATCGGCATTTTTTGTTTCATTAGTTTATACTTTTTTTAACAAATGGGATTCATTTATTTCATACATAGATATTTTAACTACTTCAATATTTTTTGCAGCAATGTGGTTAATGGCAAAAAGAAAGATTGAAAGCTGGAACTTTTGGATAATTGCTAATATTATATCCATACCACTTTACTTTTATAAAGGCCTTGCATTTACCAGCTTACAATATTTTATATTTACATTAATTG
>JBELHE010000014.1:0-25603 GCA_042091575.1 Cryomorphaceae bacterium | reverse complement strand
ACTTATAGTTTTAGTGTGTGCTCACAAACAATTGTTGATACAGCTGTATCCAATAAAGATTTTTCAACTTTAGTAACTGCATTAAAAGCAGCAGATTTAGTTGGAGCATTATCAAGTGAAGGACCATTTACTGTATTTGCACCAAATAATTCAGCTTTTGCAAAAATCGATTCTGAAACATTGGGAAGTTTATTAAAGCCTGAAAACATTAAAGCTTTAACAAACATTTTAACATATCATGTTGTCTCAGGAAAGCTTATGGCAAGTGACGTTGTAAGCGCATTAAAATCAGGTAATGGTACTGTAGAGCTCACGGCTTTGAACAGTCAAACTATTACTGCGGTAAGTAAAGACGGAAAGATTTATTTAAAAGATACTCAGGGTAACATGAGTCAAATAATTGCTACAGATGTAGCTGGATCTAATGGAGTTATTCATGTAATTGACTCTGTTGTAATGCCAGAATAAAGTCTAGTTTTTACACTAAATAAAACCTTAACATTTGTTAGGGTTTTGTTTTTTATACCACATCCTAGTAATAGCCCTCGCTTTCAGCCCGTCAATTCATAAACCAATAAAATATTTAATTTCAAATTATACTTCCAATAAACCAGTAAAGGCCTACTGATCCTATAATTAGTGATGCAGGAATTCTCAACCGGTCTTTATTTTTACTATTTCTTAAAATAGCGCGAACTAAAATAAATGCAACCAATAATACCGCAAGCTGACCTAGCTCAACACCAATATTAAATGCAAGAAGTAATGAGATAAAGTTGTCTTTTGGCAATCCGTATTCAGTAAGAAGAGCAGCAAATCCAAGACCGTGAAGCAAGCCAAAACTAAAAACAACTAGTGATCTCCATTTTGTAGTCTTTTTAAATAAGCTGTTTTCTAAAGCAACCCAAACGATTGATAAAAAAATTAATGGCTCAACTATAGATAATTGGAGCTTGACAACACCAACGGCAGCAAGAGCTAGTGTAATGCTGTGAGCAAGAGTAAATGCTGTTACTTGTAACAGCAACGATCGAAATTTTAAACTAGAAAAAAATAATCCCAAAACAAAAAGAATATGATCAAGTCCTTGTGGAATAATATGTTCAAAGCCCGCCTTAATGAATATATAAATTTTTTTTAGCCAAGACATTGCATTTAGCCTTCGAATTCTTTGTCTTTTGAGAGCTGCTCCATATTCTGCAGCAATTTTCTCATTTTCAAAATTTAGTTGACCGCGCTCAATTTCTGAAATAACAAAATTTTCGGGGTTATGAGAATTCGCTGCAAAACTTATAAAAAAGAATACAAGAAAAAGAATTTTACTTGTCGATTTCATAAAAATCCAAGTGTTTATTTATTTAGTCAGGAGACCCATCTAGGCCCCTAACTTTTAAAAGTGGTGCAATGATTGGTTTACGGCCACGGAAATTAATATATAAATCCATAGCTTCCTCAGTTGCACCCCTCTCATAAATAGTCTTTCTGAGCTTTGTTGAAAGTTCAGAATCAAACACATCTCCAACCTCTTTAAAAGCTTCAAAACCATCTGAAT
The DNA here is from genome assembly GCA_042091575.1 of Cryomorphaceae bacterium. Taxonomy (GTDB): domain Bacteria; phylum Bacteroidota; class Bacteroidia; order Flavobacteriales; family Flavobacteriaceae; genus Eutrophosalina. The sequence continues at coordinate 24,051 of JBELHE010000014.1, read as the reverse complement.
CTAGAACTGCTGCATGGACATAACTATAATAACCAGACGAATATCCCCCAGAAAAAATATGTGCAAAATATGTGCTTCTGTACCTTGGGGCAATCTCATCTATTAATCCAATTTTCTCCATAGATTTCTTTTCAAACGTATTAGAATCTTTTAGAGGATCTTCAAATGAAATTGTGTGCCAATCCATGTCAAGCAATGATGCCGCTAGGTATTCTGTGTTTATAAAACCTTGGTTAAACTTTGAAGCTTTGAGTATTTTTTCAATTAGTTCGTCAGGTATTGTTTCACCAGTTTGATAGTGTTTGGCAAAAGATTTCAAAACCTCAGGTTCACTAGCCCAGTGCTCAAGTAACTGGGAAGGAAGCTCAATAAAATCTCTTGGTCCAGATGTTCCTGCCATGCTTGGATAAGTGACATCTGTTAAGATACCGTGCATAGCATGACCAAATTCATGAAATAAAGTAACAACGTTCTCGAAGCTCAACAGAGATGGATTGTCTCCTACTGGAGCTGGAAAATTACATACATTTACCACTATAGGCCTGTCTTTACCATCTAAATTTGATTGACCTTTAAAGCTACTCATCCATGCCCCACCTCTCTTATTAGATCGAGTAAAGTAATCTCCAACAAATATAGCCAAATGACTACCATCTTTATCTACAACTTCCCAAACACGAGCGTCAGGGTGATATAAGTCAATATCAAAGATTTCTCTAAAGCTTAAACCCCAAAGCTTATTAGTGGTATTAAAAACACCTTGAATTACGTTATCGAGAGACATATAAGGTTTAATAGCCGATTCGTCTAAGTCATATTTTTCTTTTCTAACTTTTTCAGAATATTGCCACCAATCCCACGCAGCTATTTTAAAATCTTGACCTTCACTGTCAGCAACTGCTTGCATGTCAACAACCTCAGCTTCGGCTCTTTTGACAGCAGGTTTCCATAACTGAATTAATAGATCATAAACTTCTTCAGGCGACTTCAGCATATTCTCTTCAAGAACAAAATGCGCGTGGGTTTTGTAACCCATAATTTTAGCTTTTTCTGCTCTTAATTTTGCTATTTCAGCAGTAATATTTTTATTATCTGTTTCATTGTTGTTATCTCCTCTCATAATATAAGATTTATATAACTTCTCCCTTAAATCTCTTCGTTTTGACTCTGTTAGGAATGGATACATACTACTACGGTGTGGAGTAAAAACATATTTGTTTTCATACTTTTCTTTGTCCTTCTTAGATTCAGCTTTATCCATTTTTTGAGAAGCAGCTTCAAAAGCTGCTGAAACTACATCATTAGACAAACCATCTAAATCTGATTTATTCAAAATAAGCTCAAATCCATTTGTCTCAGCAAGAAGGTTTTGACCAAATTCAGTTGAAAGCTGAGAAATCTTAGAATTGATCTTAGTTATTTGTTTTTTTTCGGAATCATTTAGTAAGGCACCACTTCTAACAAACTGTTTACGTTTATCGTTTAGGAGCTTTTCCTGTTCTTTTGTAAGGTCTGAGCTTTCTCTTTTGTTCCATATTGATTGAACTCGCTTGAATAGCCCTTCATTAAGTGCAATTTTATCATAGTGAGCTGAAAGCATTGGGCTTAAATCACGCTGTAGTTCTTGTAATTGTGAGTTTGTATTAGAGCTAGATAAATTTGAAAAAACTCGCTGAACTTTTCCTAGTAGTTTACCTGTTCTTTCAAGCGCTTCAATTGTATTAGCAAAAGTAGGGGCTTCATCATTGTTCACGATTAAATCAACTTCCGCTAGGTTTTCTTCCATCCCTTTTTTAAAAGCTGGCATGTAATGTTCGTTTTTTATAGATGCAAAGGGTGGAATTTCATATGGGGTTGTCCATTCCTGTAAAAAGGGATTAATATTTGGGTCAAGTTTAGGTTTTTGTTGGCAGGAAATTATTAAAAATATTCCCGCAACGAATAATAACTCTTTCATTTTTTGAGACTTTAATTGGCTTATAAATATAGGTTTTTTTAGTGCTGAAATCATCTCTACACAGCACAATAAATATATTAGACAATTTCCTTAACTTTAATTTCTTTAAAAATAAAATAAATGAAAAAACTTCCTCTCCTTGTTTTAATTAGTTTAATAACAATTTGTTGTCAAAATCAGAATAATTATGAAAGCTCAATCGAAAAATTTCAAAAAAGTTTAGTGGCTAAGGGTGTAACAGGATCAAATGTAGCTCAGGTTTACAAGGACGGTGAAATTATTTATAGCAACATTGCCAATTCAGGAGCTTTAGGAGATAAAGATATTAATCAAAACACAATATTTCCAATATGGTCTATGTCAAAAACTGTAACAACTGTTGCGATGATGATTTTATTGGATGAAGGCAAGTACAATCTTAATGACAATGTAGCTGACTATTTACCTGAATATGAAAAAATAAAGTGTAAAGGTCCCGACGGAATTTATCCTTGCAAGAATAAGTTAAAAATAATTCATTTATTGAATCACAGATCAGGATTTACTTATTATGCGAATAGTGGAGCTAATTGGGTAACAGCTTTACATACAGATTTATACCCTGCGTATACAAATCCAGTTAGGTTTGATAATCTTGATGATTATTCTAAAGTAGTTTCAAAAATACCCTTAGATTTTGAGCCAGGATCTATGTATACTTACGGAATTAATCAAGCAATCCTAGGTCGTTTAATTGAAGAAATTACTAATCAAAGCTTTTATTCTTTTTTAAAAGAAAATATTTTTGATAAACTAGGAATGAATGATACAAAGTTTTATTTAACAAAAGAAGATAGAGAAAGGTTTCAGCCACTAAGGGTTAATATTAAACCTAATACAGCATTTAATAATTCTGATTTTCACTTGGATGGATACACTGCAGCGCTAGATGGATACACATATGATGAAAAAAGTAGAGCTCATTTTGGTGGAGAAGGCCTAGTTTCAACAATGTCAGATTTTTCAAAATTCTGCGAAATGCTTGTCAACAATGGATCATACAATAATGAACAAATTGTTTCTAAAAAAGGAATCAAAATAATGACGACAAAATATTCAAACGGATATCCGGATCCAGAAGAACCTAATGCTTTTCCATTAGAGGGTTATGTTTATGGATTTACTTTTAGTGTACTTGAGGATAGTGAACTTTGGGGTTCTGGAGCTCCTAATGGCATATATGGTTGGTCTGGATACCATAATACTTGGTATTGGATTGACCCTGTTAATAATTTATATGGATTGTTTATGTCAAATTCAATAGAACCTGATTTTAGTATACTGAAAGATTTCCAAATAGCAACTTATAATTTTATAAAGTAAAAAAATTAAAAAGTATTCCTTTTTAATTACAAAGCTTTTAATAAAATTAGTTCTAGAGACTTATTTATTACATTTACAAAAGTGAAAAAAGTAATTTATATTATTGTTTTGTGCCTTCAACTCAATTTAATATCTCAAATTAGTTCAGATAACTTAGACTTAGCTAACAAGATATTACAAGTTGATGAAAGAAATATCTTGCGTAATTCTGAGTTTCACAACTGGGGCTCTTCAATTATTAAAGGGGAGGATGGAAAATATCATCTTTTTTATGCTCAAATGTCAAAAGAAATTGGCTTTAAATCTTGGTTAACGGACGGTATAGTTTCACATGCTGTTTCTGATAATATAACAGGTCCTTATATTCACAAGGAAGTGGTCTTAAAAGGACGTGGACCTGGCTTTTGGGATGCGTATACTGCTCACAACCCAAGGATTAAATTTTTTGAAGGAAAATACTACCTCTATTATATTTCAACAAATACTGGAGAGAGAATTCTTTCAAATGAAGAATTTGACCAATCAAGAAATGGAGTAATTACTAATGAGTTTAGAGCACTTGTTAGAATGAATCAAAGAATTGGAGTTGCTGTTTCTAAAAGTGTAAATGGCCCTTGGAAGAGATTTGATCGTCCAATAGTTGAACCATCTGGACCAATTGCTCAAATAACTTGTAATCCTGCTGTTACTCAAAGACCTGACGGAGGATATATTATGATCATAAGGGGAGACAAACCTAATGTCAAATATGCCAATGGTAAATGGCCGGATCATAATGAGCTAATAAGAAGTCAAGCTATAGCTTTATCCAATTCACCAATTGGTCCATGGGAAATACAACCTAAACCTGCTGTTGGTAATTTAAACTCTGAAGATCCTGCTATTTGGTATGACGCCAAAAGAAATAGATATTACGGCATATATCATGCTTTTGGATATATGGGAATGATCACATCTTCGGATGGGCTTAACTGGGATAATGCAAAACACTATAAAATATTAGATAAAGCTTTGAAGAAATCTGATGGAACAAAAATATTAGCAAATAGATTAGAGCGACCATTTATATATGTTGAAAATGGGGAGCCAAAAGCCCTAACTGTTGCTGTATTGGAAAAAGATAAAAATTCTTATTCTCTATTTATACCATTAAAATAAACAGTTAGTTTTTCAATTAATTAAAAACTTAAAGAGTAATATAGTATGATAATATTTAATAATAAATATGTCATTCCAGGCAAAACCCTTGAAATATTATCTTGGATTTTTACACGAACAAGTATAGCAAAAAACATCATTATTGATAAACCTAATGATGAAATAACTAGAATTAAATTATACTTAATACCTACAACAAGTCCAGTTGCTCCTAGAATTTGAAGTATTGAAATGTATTTTCTGTATTTGCTGAACCCCCACCTTTTAAATTCATTAATCATTCTATTAGAATACAGTGAGTTTACACCATATATAAAAAATGAAAAACTATTAAAAAGTATAATTATTAGTATTATGTCTAAATCCATTAATTATATTAAACCATAATTAAAAGCGGAGACAAATAAAGACATAATTAGAAAAATAAAAGAAGGAACATATTTGATTATAGGATTATTAACTTTGATGTGGGATGCTTGAGCACAAATCATAAAAAAAGCCATTGATAAGGATGCGTACACTACAACTTCATTAAACCAAATTCCCATTATTAAAATTGCAGAGGCTGAGATTTTAGAAGCTCCAACTACATTTCTAAGTAAATTAGAATATCCATATTGTTTAAACTCAATTACGATATTATCAAATCTAAATATCCATACATATAATACTGATACAGCAACAATTATTTGAAATGATAGTGATATTAATTCCATTTAAAAATCGGGTTTATAATTTATCCTATTGCCCTTTACAATCTTTAAATTAATCATAATTCCGTCAGATTCTGAAAAAATTATGTTAATTTTTTTTGTTAGCATTTCCATTATAGGCTCAAAATCTCCATAAATTTGAGTGCTTAAGGGGTTTTCTATGATTTCAAAACTTGTATTTCTAATAGATAGAATAAAGTTTTTAATTATTTTTTTATAATTATCATTTAATGGCATTAGTGTTATTTCTGCAGAAACATTCATATTGTTAAATTAAAAATTTTTTCTTCATTATATTAGTTTAAAATTGAGATAATGAATTATAGAATTTTTATAGCATTTATATTCACTTTAATAACTTTTTCCTCAGAATCACAGTGGGGAATTGCATATGGTACCGGGTGGGGTAATCGAGGTATGGAATCCTATCCTAACTTTTTTTCATCAATTGATTATGTTGGGGATGGTGTTAAGGGACACAGGCTTGATATTTATTTTCCAACAAGTATGAAAGTTAATTTAAATAACATAGGTGTTTTAGCTTTAAACAAAAAATATGAGGATATAAATAAAATAGCTGCTCAGATAGAAAAAGAAAATAAAAAATATCCCTGTGTGATTGTAATTTATGGTAGTGCTTGGAGAGGTGATTCTGGGAAAGACGGCTCTCTTACACATATTAAAAATGCTGCAAAAAAGTTATTAAAAAGCGATTTTATAATTGTAACACTTAACCATAGATCTAGTCTAACCAATCCTTTTCCAGCCCAAATACATGATGTAAAAGCTGCTATTAGATTTTTAAAAGGTAATGCTGATGCATTAAGTATTGATACGAATTTTATTGCAGTTCAAGGCTATTCCTCCGGAGGACATCTTTCTGCTTTTATGGGAGCTACTACAGGTAAAGATAAATTTATTTTTCAAGAAAATGAAATGGATTTAAATGGCTCATTAGGCAACCATTTAGATCAAAATAGTGACGTACATGCGGTTGTTGATTGGTATGGACCCACAGACCTCTCGCAAATGGATGATTGTCCAAAAATTTTACGACAAACCTCTGGAAGAGGGGATGCTAGAAGTTCTTTTATAGGAGGGATCGTTGATGAAGAAAAAATCATTACTCAAATGGCAAATCCAATTACTCATTTAAATTCAAATACTCCACCCTTTTTGATTTTTCACGGAGCTAAAGACACTGCTGTTCCAGTTTGTCAAAGTGAAATATTACACGAAGCATTACTCAATAAAGGCTTAAAGTCAAGATTAATAATTGAAGAAGAGGGTGTACATTCTGGTACAAATGGAAAAATGTTTGCTCAAAAAAATCTTGATTTAATGACAGACTTCATCATGAGTGAATATCAAAAAAGTAAAACATCAAAGCGTTAAAACAATATTTAAATACATTAAATTATCAATACTAGTAATTTTATCAATTTTAAAAATGAAGAGTTTTGGAATACAATTACTCATCTTATTGGACTAGTTTTAGTTTTAATCGGAATTCCATTTCTTTTTTATTTTGATAACGCAATTACTTCTTTTAGCAAGGCATCATTAGTATTCTTTTCAATTGGTTTATTGTTAGTTTATTTTTCATCAACTATGTATCACTATGTCAGCGAAACAAAACTTAAGAAAAAACTCCAGATATTCGACCATATAAGTATATACTATTTGATTTTAGGATCTTATGCCCCAGTTTGTTTAATAACACTTTACAATTCGTCAGGTGTTGTTATCTTTTTGATAGTTTTTTTATTGGCAATCATAGGCACTTGTTTAAAACTGTTTTTTAATACAAAAATTGAATTAATGTCATTGACACTTTATTTAGTCATGGGCTGGTTAATTGTTTTTGATATTAATACGTTATTCGAATTAATAACTTTCAAAGCAAAAATTTTATTGATCTCAAGTGGACTTTCATATACGTTGGGGGTATTTTTTTATTCATTTGATCGTATTAAGTTTTTTCATTCTGTATGGCATATTTTTGTCATGACAGGATCAATATTACATTACCTACTCATTTTATTATACATAATTTAATCATATATTAAAGTGCTATGAAAAAAATAAATTTTATTTACATACTTTTGATTTTTATTTCATGCAATAATCAAGAAACAACCGGAGAAGAAAATAACGATACCACATTAAATGGTCAATGGATTTTAAATCCAGCTAAAAAATCTTCTCCAAAAATCATAAATATTTCCAATGATAAAATTACAAGTTTTATCAACTCTAATAATAACGTTTGTAATATCCATTCTGTAATTTTTTATGAAGATTTTTCCTTTAAACTATATACATTAGATGATAATGGTATATGTAATTATGTAGTTTTTGGAAATTATACTTTCAATAGATCAATTGCTGAAGTTTCAATGTATGTAAGTGTAGATGGAACAGACACACTAATCGGTAAAATTGAGGACCTTGTTGTCACGGGTGGATATGGCGACGCTAATAGTTTAAAAGGAACATTTACGTTTGACAATCTTTGTGTGAGCCTAGAAGATGGATACAGATCTCAATCTTATTCCAAAGCTTTAACATACATACCTGACGATAATTTGGAACAATATTTAATTGACATTAATGTAGATGATATGATGGATGACTATATATTAACATCGAATGCAAGTAATGTATCAAACTTTGCACCTGATGCAGATGATACCTGGGTTGATGGAGGAAGTGTAGGTTTTTATGACTTTGACTCCAGATTTTTAAATAGACTGACTAATCTTGCAGGTATTGAAGCTTTACCAAATTTGACTGAAATTAATTTAAGAGGTCACAGATTAGATAGTATTAATATTTCGAAAAACAAATCTTTAAAGACTTTTTATGCAAATTTTAATTCTTTTAAAAAGCTTGATACATCAAATAATGAAAATTTAGAAAATTTTGCAATTGACAATAATACTGTAGTTCCCAAGCTAGATTTTAGTAATAATAATTCACTAGTCTCCTTAGCAATTCCAAACATTCCAGCTGGAGGATCTATTTGAACTAACACGGATAGCTATATAGATATCAGTAATTTAATTTCATTAGAGTTTTTAGATATTCCATCTTGTAATTTTAATTCAGTTGATTTATCTAATAATAAGGATTTAACTGAACTCAGAGCAAGTTTTAACAAGCTTGAGACAATTGACCTTAAAAATAATAATAAACTAAAAAAACTTTACTTAGCAAGTAATAATATTTCTGAAATTGAAATTCAAAATCTAGTTGATTTAGAAGAGATGTTCATTTATTCTAATCAGCTTAAAAAATTAGATTTAACAAAAAACATCAAACTTCAAAGCTTACACATTCATGGCAATAAACTTGAAGGTGTTTTTGATGTTTCAATGGTCGAAAATTTAAAGGAATTAGAAATTGAAAGAAATCCTAATTTAACATGTTTAAAAGTAAGCCAGAATCAATTAGACAACAATGTTAGCTCATGGAAAATTGATTCAAATTTGAAGGTTGTTTTAAGTTGTAATTAATTTTCTAACCTTCTTTATTTTTTGCCAAAAGCTGTAAGTCTTCAACCTGATCTGTTTCATCAACAATTTCAAGACCTAAAATAGTTTCCAGAATATCTTCAAGAGTTACTAGACCTTCAATGGATCCATCTCTGTCTTTTACTAGCGAGATGTGCTCCCGTTCTTTAAGAAATTTATCAAAAATAAATGGAATTTTTGATTCTGAATCAGTAATGATTAATGGACGTTTAATTTTAGCAAGAATTGAGTTGCCTTTTTTATTTATTATATTTTCTAATATTTTATCCTTTAAAACATATCCATTTATTTTATTTGAATTTTTTGAAAACAATGGGATTCTTGAAAAAACTAAATTTGATTTTTTATAAAAATTATTAATTGTCGTAGACTCATCAGCAGTTTCCATTACAGAGTATGGGGTCATTATTGTTTTGACTTTTACATCTTTAAATTTTATTAAATTTTTAATAAAATCAGATTCTTTTTCTTCAATTATCCCTTCTTCCTCTGCAATTTCAGCCATTGTTGAAAAATCTTCTCTTTTCATTCCAGTTTCTTGAGATGATTTTCCCAAAATTCTTGTAAATGATTGCAAAAGCCATAAAACTCCTGAATATTTAAATAAGGGAATCAATGAACTTAGAAATATTGAAGTAAATTTCGCTAAAGATGACCAATAATTTGCACCAAGTGTTTTTGGGATAATTTCCGAAACTAATAAGATTAAAATTGTCATTATAGCAGATACAATACCCACTAATAAGTCTTCCCCTATTAAAATCCCAAAAATGTAAACGTCACTGTTTTCTGAAATAGATGAATATAAATTTTTTGCTTGAACACCAACTAAGATTGATCCTAAAGTGTGGGCAATTGTATTTAGAGAAAGTATAATTATTAGGGGTTCATCTATTTTTTTCTTTAATTGTTGAAGGTTTTCAGCATATTTTTTACCTTCTTTGATCTTTATCTTCAAAAATGTAGCATTAACGCTTAATAGCACAGCTTCAAGAATTGAACAAAGAAATGATAGGACAATTGTTAGCGTAGCGTATAAAAAGAGTAATTTCAAAAGAGTTATTGATTACTAAAATTAATCATTTATTACTAAAATTTTGTTCTAATTATTTAACTTTGAATATAATAATAACATTTAATCATATGAAAAACTTTTCAGCACTAATTTTTGCCTTTATTTTTCTTAGCTGTGATCAAAACAATTTAAATCATGGTGTAATGCAAAACGATGATGAAAAATCCCTAATAGTTGAAAAATTGGCAGATTCTTACTTGTCGGGTAGCTTTGATGTTGCTAAGGAATATTTTTCTGTAGACAGTAAACATTTCTTTAATGATTTAGAATATGATGTTGATGGAATAGTTGACGGTTACAATTCACATTCTTTAATATTTAATGACATTAAACATAATGATAGAAAAATTTATACAGGATATTTTTCTGATGGTTCTATCCAAACATATCACGATTTTAATTGGTCAGCAACTTCAAAACTAAGTGGTGAGGAATATTATTATCCTTGTCATTGTAGATGGGTTTGGGAGGCTGACAAAATTATTAAAACTAATTGTTATGTTGACCCTACTGGGATATTTACCGAAGCGGCTCTCTTTCAAGAAAGCATCCAGTAAATTATAAATATACAAGAGACTTAAAATTTAAATTTTAATGAGCTGATGTTTTTTTATCAAACCTAGCTCTAAATAATATTTCAATAAAAAATAAGACACTAGCAATCGGAAATAGATAATCAGTGTCCAAATATTCTTTAATAATTTTAAACTTCATTAAAAGTGTAAAAACTAATAATGGAAGTGTAAAGTAGAAGCCAAGCCTTATTAATTTTCTAATCATCTAATTTTAACATTTTAATCTTTTAATAGCAAATTACATTTTTTAAATTTGTATTAACTAAAAGCAAATTAAGTAATTTAATTAAAAAAATATGAAAGAGTTTCAATCAACTGGTGGGAGTTCTGATGCAAAGTGTCCTTTTATGCATGGGAGTTCAACAACACCAAATACTTCGCCATTAAAGTGGTGGCCAAAGAGACTAAACTTGGACATTCTTCATCAGCATGACCAAAAATCAAATCCATATTCTAAAGATTTTAACTATAGAAATGAAGTTAAAACCTTAGATTTTGAAGCTCTTGAAAATGATATGCACGAATTATTGACTAACCCTCAGTCATGGTGGCCCGCGGATTGGGGACATTACGGTGGATTAATGATTAGAATGGCTTGGCATGCTGCAGGTACTTATAGAGTAGCCGATGGTAGAGGTGGAGCTGGTACCGGCAATCTGAGATTTGCTCCCTTAAATTCATGGCCAGACAACGGTAACCTTGACAAAGCAAGAAGGTTAATGTGGCCAATAAAAAAGAAATATGGTAATAAAATAAGTTGGGCAGATTTGTTTATTCTCGCTGGTAATATTGCCTATGAAAGTTTTGGTTTAAAAACATTTGGATTTTCTTATGGTAGACCAGACATTTGGCATCCTGAAATTGATATTTATTGGGGACCTGAAGATGAAATAATGGCACCAAGTGAAAATCGTTATTCCGATTTAGATGATCCATCAACATTGGAAACTCCCTTGGGAGCTACTCACATGGGATTAATTTACGTAAACCCAGAAGGTGTTAATGGGAAACCTGATCCATTAAAAACTGCTTTACAGGTTAGAGAAACTTTTGCTAGGATGGCAATGAATGATGAGGAAACAGCAGCTCTTACAGCAGGTGGACATACTGTTGGTAAAGCTCATGGAAATGGAGATGCTTCAAAACTTGGAAGGGAACCTGAGGCGGCAAATATTGAGAACCAAGGTTTTGGCTGGATTAATCCAACTCTGGAAGAAAAAGGACCCGTAACTAGTGGTTTAGAAGGTGCATGGACAACAAACCCAACTAAATGGGATAATGGTTATTTTGAAATGCTATTTAATCATGAGTGGGAGTTACAAAAAAGCCCTGCTGGAGCTTGGCAATGGGAACCTGTAAACATAAAGGAAGAACACAAACCTATTGATGCATTAAATCCAAATCACAGAAATAATCCAATAATGACAGATGCAGATATGGCAATGAAAATGGATCCTATTTACAATAAAATATGTTTGAAATTTAAAAATGATCCTGATTACTTCTCAGAAACATTTGCAAGGGCTTGGTTTAAATTAACTCATAGAGATATGGGGCCTAATAACAGATATATTGGCCCAGATATGCCCTCAGAAAACTTAATATGGCAAGATCCAGTTCCAAAAGGAAATAATAATTATAATGAAGAGAATATAAAAAATAAGATTTCTGATTTAGGGCTTTCAATTTCCGATAGAATTACAATTGCGTGGGACAGTGCAAAAACATTTAGAAATTCGGATTTAAGAGGTGGTGCAAATGGAGCTAGAATATCACTATTTCCTCAAATTAATTGGGAAGTAAATGAGCCAGAAAGACTATCTAAAACCATTTCTGTTTTAAAATCAATTTCATCAGAATTTGGTATTAGTTTGGCTGATACAATTATATTAGCCGGAAATACCGCAGTTGAGGAGGCTGTAACTTCAGCAGGATTTAGTACAAAAGTCCCCTTTGTTAAAGGAAGAGGAGATGCAACGCAAGATATGACAGATATTGATTCATTCTCTAATCTTGAGCCTTCGGCTGATGCATTTAGAAATTGGTGTTCTGGAAAATCTAAATCTAGTCCTGAGGAGTTAATGATTGATCAAGCACAACTACTAGGTTTGTCTGCGCCTGAGATGACCGTTTTAGTTGGAGGAATGAGAACTTTAGGAGCTAATCACAAAGGCAATAGTTCAGGAATTCTAACTAAAAAAGAGGGTGTTTTATCGAATGATTTTTTTATAAATATTACAGATATGAATAATAAATGGATCATTACAGGAGATAATAATTATGAAATTAGAGATAGAATTTCTGGGGAAATGAAATGGACTGCATCATCAGTTGATTTAGTTTTTGGATCGAATTCAATTTTGAGATCGTACGCTGAACTCTATGCACAAGACGACAACAAAGAAAAGTTTATTAATGATTTTATTTCAGTTTGGAACAAGGTAATGAATGCAGATTTATTTGAAAAAAATTAAGTAATAAGAAGTGTATTAAAAAAATCAGCTTGTTAAGGCCAAAAAAAATTGATCTTAATGATTTATTTTTTCCTTAAATGATTTTTTAATTTTCATATCTGCCAGGAGCCAATATTGAACTAAGCAGATCAAATACTTTTTTAGGTACTAATTTGAGTAAAAAAACTATAATTTTCCAAGTTTTAGTTGGTACTACAACCCTTTTTTTAGCCATCATACCCTCAACTCCTTCTTTTGCAACTCTGCATGCAGATTTTTTCAAAAAACCAGGCACACTATCCATTTCATTTTGTACACCACTTGCTGTATGAAAATTAGTAATAGTATAACCAGGACAAAGTGAGGTTGAGTATATATTATTTTTATTGTAGCTTAAATTTATAGCTTCACTGAATCTATTCATAAAAGTTTTTACTGGTCCATAAAGAGCTTGAATCTTTGAGGGTGGTGCATAAGCAGCTACAGACGATACTATCATGATTTTTCCATTATTTTTTTTAATCATCTCGGGCAAGAAAATTTTTGTTAAAGAGATAACGGATATTGACAAGACTCTCAAAAATTTTTCTTCATCAACCATAGGAGTTTTATCAAAAAAATTGGGTAAAGCATAACCTGCATTATTTATAAGTATATTAATAAAATACCTGTTTTGATTACAGTAATTAAAAATTTTAGTAGTTGAGTTAATTTCACTTAAATCAACACAAATAAAATCACACTCAACATTAAATTTTGAAATAATTTCGTTTTTAAGTTTAATCAGCTTTTTCTCTCTCCTTGCGGTTAGAACCAAATTGTTTCCTCTTGAAGCAAGTTCCTTTGCTATTTCAAGACCAATTCCAGAGGATGCACCAGTGATTAATGAAAAAGTCTTAGTCATATTTACTCAAAGCCTTGCTCCCAGGCTCCATAAATTAGATTTGGTAAAACAATAAATTTTTCACCAAACAAATGTGATAATGAATCAACATTTTTAATTCGTTCTTTATTAGTTTTTTTATGAAAAACTGAGTTGAAATCCGAAAGGTTATCTCCAAGTAACATAATTATTTCATATTCAGATAATGAATTTCTTCTTTTTGTTTTATCCGTAGTTTCATCCATCAATAACATTAGAGTACCACTATTGAAGGGAAAACCCAATGAAATTAGATTTTCTTTTGTTGGGTTATAGTTTTTAACTTTTCTATTTGATAGATATATTAATTCAATATTTCTTGAATTAGCATAATTTAAAAAATCTAATGATCCTGGGATCGCAGTTGCAATTTTCTTGTTAACCCATTTTGACCAAGAATTATGATCAAAACTTTTGGACGAATCAATTAACATTTCATTGTAAGGTAGATTATTCAATATAGTCTCATCAATATCAATAATTATAGCAGGTTTCTTGCTATAATTTTTTTCTAGATTCTTATCTAACTTATCTTTAGCAATATTAAATGCTTGATAAGAAAGAGCAACATATTCAGCAGAATATTTTTGCCAGTAGATAGAATGTTCTTTTTTTGAAATTTGTTTTTTATTACAAGAGATTAAACAAATTAATATTAAAAAAAATATTCTTATCATCAATATAAAGTAAAGAATTAATTATCGATAATTCTAATTTTTTTAAATAGCTATATTTATTAAATGAAAAGTATTTTACTAAAGAATCCATTTCTTTTTGGAATGATTTTTCTTGTTGTTGGTTTAATTGGATACCAAGAATTAAAGTCTTTTGTTTTTGGACTTATATTTTTAATTATTGCATTTTTACTGTTTTTGGTTGCTTTTTTTAAAAAAAGGTAATTTAGAAACCAATGATTTAAGTTAATGGAACAATAATTGCAATTTTTGTTTAAATAACAAAATGAAAAATATTACAATTTGTTTGCTACTATTAAGTATGTCGGTCTTTAGTCAGAAATACGAAACACATTCTTTTAAGACATTATTTTCTGAAAATAATTTTGAAATTAGAAAATATGATCCTGTTATGAAAGCCAGAGCTTTTTCAAAATCCGGAAATAATAATTTTATGAAGCTTTTCAGATATATTTCTGGCAATAATGAAAAAAATCAAAAAATTTCTATGACAACACCTGTCTACATGAAAGAAAAAAATAATGGTTCAATGATGGAATTTGTTTTACCTGCAAATTTTAACGAGAGTAACACTTCAAAACCTCTCTCAAAAGAAGTTGAATTATATATGGATAACGGAGGAACTTATGCTTCAATTAGTTATGGGGGATATTCAAATTCAGTGAAAAGAAAAAAATACACATCTCAACTTAGTGATATAATTCTAAAAATGAATCTTGATAAAATTGGTGATTTTGTCTACCTTTCATACGACAGTCCTTATAAGTTTTATAATAGAAAAAACGAAGTGATTGTTGAAGTAAATTATTAAAGTCTTGAGAGCAGTTTTTTTAAAATTATTTATTTTTTCATGTCTTTTGTGTAGTTATAATACACTGTCGCAGGAGAAAGAACTTTTTGACTTAATCATTGCTGATGAAAATGCAACACCTGACCTTTTACCTAAAAAAATGATTATTACTCAAAGACTTTTTTGGGGTGAAAAAGGGCTTTTAAGAAAAACAGGAATTGTTCCATTAAATATAGAAAATCGTGAAAAAGAATTACAATTTAGAAGAAAAATGCTCAAAGCTCATCAGATTATTGGATATACAACTCTTGCTGCAATGGTAGCTCAAGGTTTTATCGGAGGCAAGCTTTATAGTGGAGACAATAGCCTATATAAATTGCACAAGAATATGGCAAAAGTCGTTAACACTACATACTTTACTGGAGCTGCTCTTTCATTGTTTTCACCACCACCTTTAATTAATAAAAAGACTAAAGGCTTTAGTTCAATCAAAGCACATAAATTTTTATCGAACATTCATTTCTCTGCTATGGTTATAACCAATGTAGTTGCAGATAGTAACAAAAAGGCTCATAAAGCTGCTGCTTACACTGCATTTGCAAGCTATGCAACAGCTGTAATAGTTTTTAAATTTTAATTTAATGTATAGAGTTTTATTTATTTTACTTTTTTCAACGTCAATTTACTCTCAGGGAACAATTATGATTGATTCCCAAAAGTCTTCATTAAAATATGATGCAAAACATTTTTTACATGCTTGGTCTGGTATAAACAGTAATGTTAGTGGAGTTATTGTCTATGACAAAGAAATTTCTAAGATTGCAGTAGCTGGTAAAGTAACAGATTTTGACAGTGGAAACTCAAGCCGAGATGCCCATTCTTTGGAAGTATTAGAAGCTTTAAAATTTCCTATTATTAAATTTTATTCTGAGAATATTAAATATTCAGAGGATTCATTAATAATTGAAGGTAAATTAGAATTTCATGGTCAAACAAAAAACATTAATGTTTCATCTAATTTGATAGAAGATGACAATTCTATCCAAATTGAAGGCAGTTTTCAGATTAAACCTACAGATTATTTGATCAAGCTTCCTTCTTTTATGTTAGCTGAAATTCAAGACCTATTAAAAATAAAATTTGATTTATACTTTTTAAAATAAAGTATTTAGTGAAATTGAAAATCCTTTAAATTCAGGGACATATCTACAAATTCCCCCATAACAAATTAAACCTCCTCTTTGCTTTCCATAAGATGCAATTATTTTTAAAGCATTTTTTGAATAGGAAATTCCAGACGAATAAAATGAGGGTTTCTTATCGATTTTATTTTGATAATTTTTTATGCTAGAATGGTAAACGGAAAAATTATAGTTTAAGTTATATTCAAGCCCATATCCAAACCAGTTTTTATTATCATCAGAATTAAATAAGTGTTGAATATCAAATTTGATTGAACTTTTATTATTAAATTTTAACGTATTGTCAAGAACAATAATTTGTGAATTTATTTCCCCAGTACTTTCTTCAACTAATCTTTTATTATAATATCTATTAATAAGTAATAATAAATAGTTGTAATTTTTTGAAACTTTTTTACTTATTTCCATACTTTGCTCAGAAAAATATTTATCTCCAAAATCAAAAAATGAAGTTGAATAATTTTGATCTGAGTATGAAAAATCCCCAGTTAAGTTATTCCATAGGGAAGTATTAAAGGACAATTTAGTTCCATATTTACCACCTAAAGAAGTATCTTTTTTAAAGGTATAATATAAATCAATTTGAAAACCTATTTCTCCGGTTTTCATCAGCTTTGGATCTTGAAAAGAAACATTGGGTTGAGCTTCATAAACATTTATATTACTAAGCAGGTAATCATGTTGTTTAGTAAGCGCTGGTAAATAATTTATGCTTGTTTCTAAGTAATCTCCATTTGTCTCGAATCTGTCAGAAAAATAACTCATATTTTCAAGTCTTCTGAAAGTCATATCAAAACCAAATCCAGATTTATAAATGCCAAAATTTAAAGAGTGTGCACTACCCGGTTTTACAAAAGTTTCTGAGACATTTCCAAATTGAACTATACCGTCTTTTGATTTGCTTATGTATTCATAATTCATATAAAATGAATCTGAATTATAGTTTAGTCTGCTTGAAAATAGATTAGTAAAATCGCCAAAATCATATGTTATATTTTCTAATCGACCTACAAAGCTAAGCCCAACTTGAAAATTTTCAGTGAATAAAATTTCAGAATCTAGTCCAAATATTTTTCCAGTGGAAATATCCTTTCCTTTCTTTTGATAGCCTGCTAGAACTTTTAGATTAATAGTTTCCGATTCAAATTTTGTTCTAAATCCCCATATGGAATTATTTATTCCTAACTGTCTGTCTTCCCAAGTTCTCAATATTAATCCACTTCCAAATTGCTCATACAAAGATCCAACAGAGAACTCAAATCTCTTGGTTTTATAATTTATACTTAAGGTTGACAAGTAAGTGTTATCTAAGTTTTCTGAAAAATTTTGAAGCCTTCCTGGCAGATAAGACTCAAGTTGTAGGTCAAATTTCCATTTATTCCCAATCAAATAGTTTAGATTTAAATAGTTATTGGATTTAAGCTTCTTTTCAAAATCTTTAGATTCATTTTGACTGTAGTAAATACCGCTGGACTCAAAAGCTCCATAAAAACTATTATTTTGAGAAAAACCAATTAAAATAAAAAAAAACAAAATAAAGGATAAGAGTCTATTCATATTCACTTATAAAATCAAATAACTCAACTTCTTCACCTGGTGAATAACCAACTCTTCTATAAATTATTTTAGCACCTTTTGTTATAATTGTGTGAGGAATTCCTACAATATTTAATGCTCTTTTTAGATCATGATTTTCATCCAAAAGAATTTTAAAATTCCAATCTTTACCACTAATCATAGGACGGACTCTTTTTTTTGTTCTCGAATCATCAGTTGAAATAGCAATTACTTTAATATTATCTTTTTCCAAATCATCATAAATATCAACGATTGCATCTAACTCATTAATACATGGTATGCACCAAGTTGCCCAAAAAGAAACAATGTAAAAGTTACTTTGATTTAGGACCTCATTAGTGTAAATAAACTCACTTTCTAAATTTTTTATTTTTGTATTTGGAACAATATTTTGAGATAAACTACTAATAGTTAATAGAATAAATAATATTGGAAGAGATGTTTTAACATATTTCACCATCCAAAATTAGTTACATTTTATTAATTTCGCATCTGTGTTAAAGAAATATTTCAGTTTTAGCTACTTAGTCTTACTTACTTTATTATCCTGTAGTGGTGATGATAATGGCAGTGATGATACAGCATCATCAAACAAATTAACTAGCTTAACCATTTCCTCATCTGTTGATCAAGCTATTGTTGGCGAATCTATTTTTTTTAGTGTAGTAGATAACACTGGAGCCGTAAGGACATATAAAGCAAAGTTTTATGTAAACAATAATGAAATATCTGGAAATACTCATCTATTCAATGAAGTTGGAACATTTGAAGTTTATGCTACATATGAAGATATAACAAGCTCAAAAATTGAAATCACCATTACACCCATTCCAATTGAATTTAAAAAAAGAGTCCTAGTTGAAGATTATACAGGCACTTGGTGTGGCTGGTGTCCTAGAATTTCTTATGCTATTGAAAAACTAGAGGAACAAACTGATGATGCAGTTATAGTTGCTGCCCATCAAGGTGATCCAATGCAGTTTAGTCTGATTAATAATTTATTAAATGCTTTTAATATAACTGGATTTCCAACAGCAATAATAAATAGAGCTGCCAGATGGAATGCTCCGGAACCAAACAATATAGGACAAGTAACTCTTCAATTATATGAGCCTGCTAATATTGGAATAGCAATTAATTCCTCAGTGGATGCCAATAATTTATCAATAAAGACGAAGGTAAAGATTGGATCAAATTATAATTCTTTAAGGCTAGTTGTTTATCTTGTTGAAGACAACTTAATTTATGATCAAAATAATAGCACCTCATACTATGGGGGTCCTGGTGTGGCTCAGAACTTTAAACATCATAATGTATTAAGAGCGTCATTAACAAGTCTTTTTGGTGATCAAGTTCCAAATGGAAATTTAGGCTTTGGTAATGTCTATGAAAGAGAGTTTACATATTCAATTCCTTCAAATTATAAAAAATCCAATATTAAGATTGTATCATTTGTAACGACTGGTGAATCAACACAAGTTATTAATGTTAGAGGTGCTAACGTTGGGGATCAGCAATCAATCGAACAGAATTGATGAAAAATAAAATAGATCTACATGGCTTAAGCCATGAAAATGCTTTGATTCAAGTTGAAGAATTTTTACTAATGAATTCTTTTAATAATGACCTAGAATTAGAATTAATAACGGGAAAATCTCCTAAACTACAACAGAAAATTATTGATCAAATACTAAATAAACATAAGTTTAATTATTACATACCAAATCACAATACAGGAATGATGTATATAACAGATACTAAAATTAACTGATATGAAAAAAATATTTATCATCATTATTTTTTCAGGGATATTTTCTTATTCCCAAAGCCGTAGCTCATCATCCCAAAATAAAACTGAAAATCCAATAATTTTATCTATAGTAGATGAAGCAACTAATAATTCACAATTAGAAAATTTAGCTCACGAGTTATTTGATGTTATTGGACCTAGGCTAGTAGGAACTCCACAAATGCAAAAAGCACATGACTGGGCAGTAGCGCTTTATGATTCGTGGGGCATTAAGGCTTATAACCACGAATGGGGAAAATGGAGAGGATGGGAAAGAGGTATTACACATATTGATATGATAAAGCCAAGATTAAGTACTCTAACAGGAAGACAGTTAGCATGGAGTCCGTCTACAAAAAAAAAAGGAGTTACTGCTGAGGTTACAATAATGCCTGATATAAATAATAAAAATGATTTTGAAAAATGGCTAAAAACAATCAAAGGTAAATTTGTTTTAGTAAGTCGTTATCAACCTACGGGTAGGACTGATTCAAATTGGGAAGAGTATGCACTAGAAGAATCATTTGAAAAGATGAAAAATGACAGGGAAGAAATTAGTAGAAAATGGTACAATAATCTTAGATTAACAGGCTATGGATACAGAGATATTAATAAGGCATATGAGGATGCAGGAGCCGTAGGATTAATTTCAAGTTATTGGTCAAGAGTTCCAGGATCTAATAAAGTATTTAATGCCCGTACTGAAAAGATTCCCAATATTGATGTTAATCTTGAAGATTATGGTGCCTTATACAGACTAGTAAAAATGGAAAAAAAACCTGTGATAAAAGTTGTATCAATATCAAAGGAACTTGGTGATGTGCCTGCATTTAACACAATTGCTCAAATTAAGGGAATAGAAAAACCAAATGAATATGTAATTCTCTCTGCACACTTTGATTCTTGGGATGGTGGACAAGGGACAACCGATAATGGAACAGGAACTTTAGTCATGCTTGAAGCGATGAGAATATTAAAAAAAATATATCCTAAACCTAAAAGAACTATTTTAGTTGGCCATTGGGGAAGTGAAGAGCAAGGTCTAAATGGTTCTAGAGCATTTGTTGAAGATTTTCCTGAAATCGTCAAAAATACACAAGCAGTATTTAATCAAGATAATGGTACTGGAAGAGTAGTTAGTCTAAGCGGACAAGGATTTTTATACTCGTACGAATTTTTGACAAATTGGCTATATTCTGTTCCAAATAATATTTCAAAACATATTAAAACCGACTTCCCTGGACTACCAAGTAGTGGAGGTTCTGATTATGCTTCATTTGTTTCTGCAGGCATACCTGCCTTTTCATTAAGTTCATTAAGCTGGGATTACGGAAACTTTACATGGCATACAAATCTTGATACTTACGATAAAATTGTTTTCGATGATGTTAGAAGTAATGTTATATTAACAGCAATTTTAGCATATGAAGCAAGTGAAGAAGAAGAGCTTGTTTCAAGAGAAAAAAGAGTAATGCCCATTAATCCAAGAACAGGGAGAGTAAGAGATTGGCCCTCTATCAGAAAACCTAATCGAGACGGCACTAGTGCTAAATAACTAGGCCAAGTAATGAGTAATTAATCTAAATGCAAAGTATACAAATACAACTGTATATATCAAAACCCTATTTTCTTTAAACCATTCAAACATAATATTAGTTTAATCTTTCTTCTAATTTATGAATTATCTTTTTATGGTGATCAAAATGGAACTTAAAGAAGTGAAGTGTCATATATATATCCATTCTTCCAGCTATACCGTGATTGAAAATACCTTTATTTAATATATTGTCATCAAGTTTATTAATAAATTCCTTAAATGATTTTCTAGATTTTTCCCAATCTTTTTTCAAATCATAGATTTTAAATGTTTCAGGAAAATTCTCACATACAATAGCTGGACCTTTGTATGAAAAACCTAATTTAAGGCTAAGCTCCAACAAATAAGCTTTTATTCTAGAAGTTATTTTAACATTTATTAATGATTCGGGATATTTGGTTTTTATTCTAATATATTTTTCTGTTCCTTTTTCAGCTAAAATTAAGTGATAAATATTTTGATTAATTGACCATTTATTCTTTTTTATTTTATTATTTAATTTATCATCAGAATATATGGATAATCTTTCAAAAAGTTTTGTTAGCTTATTATTTAATATTTCAATTTCTAAATTTATTTTATTCATAATGTTTTAGAATATTCAATTAATATATTTTCAAGAACGCGGTGATCACCATCATATTCAATTAGATTATAATTTAACCCATAGTCATCTATCGTTTTTTTAAATTTTATTCTGTATTCGACGGGAATTATATGATCTTTTTTACCAATTATAATACTCGTTTTAAATGTATTCCATTTTTCTTTGTAAGATTCTGTTAAATATTCTTCGGGAATGTCCGAACCCCAAAATCCAATTGAATTAATAATGATTTTTTCATTCATAATCCACCTACAGGCGATAGGACCCCCCTGAGAAAAACCAATAATATTTGTATCAAAATTATTATGTCCTATTTTTTCAACTGTATTTTTATAAACAAGGTTTAAATAATTTATATTATCAATTATATCGTCTTCTTTTTCAACTTTAGTTATCCAACTTGAACCAACTCTTTCATAATTTCTATCAAGGTAAAACCGACTTGTAGCTTCTGGCGCAATTATAACTGTTTCTTTATCAACTAAATATTGAAATTTTTTAATAAAAAATTCAGCTAGCATACCATATCCGTGAAAAACAAACCATAATTTTTTTGTTTTATTTGAAATTAATCCTGATTGATAATATCTCGCCGTTCTAGAGATTGAAACTTTTTTTTTCTCCATTTAGAATTTTAAATATAAAAAAGAAATAGAAATTGTAATTTTAAATTTTAAATATTTACTATGATAAAAGTTGAAGAGGTTAATAAAGCTCAAGAATTATGGGGCTCTGGAATTGTAAAAATTGGAGAACTAAAAAGCTCCTTTAATGAGTGTAGAATGTATGCTTTAGATTTTATTAAAAAAATGTACAACTTTGATAGTGGCTCTGTTCAATTTAAACCGACTAAGGCAGCGGATTCGCAATTCAGAAATGATTTAAAAGGCGCACTTTCTTATTTTGTAGGTGATGATTCAGATTATAACGAAGATGGAGGTTTTGCTGTAAATCCTTGGACTCAAGTTGAGTTTCAAAATAATTCAATAAATATTTATGAAGATGTAGCAATTGCTATGGGGAATTATTTTTTTACAGATTTAAATGGTGAAAAAACCAAGGTAGAATATTCTTTTGTATATATAAAAAATGATTTAGGAGAGCTCAAAATTATATTACATCACTCCTCTTTTCCTTACTCAAAATGAAAACAATAAGTTTTTGTTTTTTTTACCATTTAAACAGAAAATTAGGATTAGGAAAATAATCTTCAACTTTAGTTAAAAGTTTATCGGAAATATATCCCCATTCTGAATATCCTTCATTCATGGCTTCAGGGGTTATTATTTGTAAATGTAGATGACAAAACCACCCTCCGCTATCACTTTCTTTGCCAATTCTAGCAAGTTGTTGTCCTGCAAATATTTTTTGTCCTAATTTTAGTTTGTGAGGTGTTTTAAGATGCCCATATAATGAATAAAATGTTTGATCTTTAATTTTATGTTTAAGTATCAAATAGCCACCATAATTACCTTTTCGAGTTTCCTTGCCAAGTTTGTGGACATATCCGTCCAAAGGGCAAAACACTACTGAATTGTAGGGAACTATAATATCTAATCCAAGATGATAAATTCTTTTTTCATTAATTATATTAATGGATCCTCTTAAGATATTTCTTCTTTCTTCTAAATATTCACCAACCCCCCATTTCATACCGGAATGTTTTAATTCATTGAAAATAGAATCATTAAATTCATGAAAATTATTATGATTATAGTTAAGAGTTTTAGGATTTTTTGATGAAAAATCAAAAACATATGGCTTCCCTTTTAATAAGTCACCAAAAAGAGGATAAACATCAATTTTTTCTTTTTTATAATTGAAATTCATTATTAAAATAGTTAAAATAAAAAAGCCCATATTTCTATGAGCCTAATTTTTATGAAGATTAGATATTTATTTTATAGGGTCTGCTTTTGCCGAGATCCAATTAATTAATTTTCCATTTTCAATTTGATACCACTCAATCCAAACCTCGTCTCTTGGTGAAGTAAACTGTGCACTGACCCATTCACCTCTTTCATTAGGAGCTCCTTGCTCAG
>JBELHE010000013.1:4749-26089 GCA_042091575.1 Cryomorphaceae bacterium | reverse complement strand
TTTTGTATTCATTTGTTTTCATTAATTAAGTGTTGTGTGAGTAGCAACCAATGAAAACTTATATTTATTTTCTAAGAGATAGTTTTTTTATTATTGATCTATAATTGTTAATATCTTTATTTTTTAAATAATTTAAGAGACTTTTTCTCTTTCCAACCATTTTTAATAAAGATCTCTCAGTATTATAATCTTTTTTATTAATTTTTAAATGATTAGTCAAATGATTAATTTTTGTTGTAAATAATGCTATTTGACCTTCTGTAGATCCAGTATCTTTTTCAGAAGATCCATTATCTTTAAAAATATCTTCTCTTATTTTTTTTGTTAAATACATTTAACTTAAATTTTGTGGCGTAAATATAGTATAATTTTTTAATGTTGAATAGAATTTTTTCTCAAGCTTTTGTTTAAAATTAAGTCAATGTAAAGATTAATTTTTTCTTTTAAATCATTTCTGTGCGAAATAAAATCAAGAAAACCATGATTTAATAAAAACTCTGATTTCTGAAATCCCACTGGAAGATCTTTGCCAGTTGTATCTTTAATTACTCTAGGTCCAGCAAAACCAATTAAAGCACCGGGTTCTGCTATAATTATATCACCTAGCATTGCGAAAGATGCTGTTGTTCCACCTGTAGTTGGGTCAGTACATAGAGAAATGTAGGGAATTTTTTTACTTGATAATTGAGACAGTTTTGCAGAGGTTTTCGCCATTTGCATTAAGGAAATAGCTCCTTCCATCATTCTTGCACCACCAGATTTTGAAATAATTAAAAGGGGAGATTTAGTATTTATTGAATGGTCAACAGCCCTTGATATTTTTTCACCAACAACAGATCCCATAGATCCACCAATAAAGGAAAAGTCCATTGAAGCTATCGTTATATTTTTTCCTTTAGATTTACCATAAGCAATACTTATAGCATCATTAAGTCCTGTCTTAGCATTTGCTTGTTTAATTCTTTGTTGGTAAGATTTCGTGTCAGAAAAACTTAATGGGTTTGATGAGACAAGATTTTCAAAAAGAATTTCATATTGATTCGTGTCAAAAAGAATCTTAAAATATTCTTTAGAACCAATTCTCATGTGGAAATTATCTTCTGGGGATACGTAATTGTTTTTGACTAGTTCATCATTATCAACAATTTTTCCAGAGGGTGTTTTATGCCACAAGCCATCTGGTGTATCTTTTTTATCCTTTGTGTTTGTTTGAATTCCTTTTCTAGTTCTTTTAAACCAAGCCATAAAACATAAATATATTTATAAAAAAAATAATTTATAATGTATTAATATTATTTAAATCTTTAAATGCTTTTTCAAGCCTATCAATAAAAGCTTGTTCACCTTTTCTTAGCCATACTCTTGGATCATAAAATTTTTTATTTGGGACATCATCCCCTTCAGGATTTCCAATTTGATTTTTTAGATAATTTGAATTTTTATTAAAATAATCTCTAATTCCGCTCATGAAAGCATATTGCATGTCAGTATCAATATTCATTTTAATAGCACCATATGAAATAGCTTCTCTAATTTCTTCAACAGAGGATCCTGAACCACCATGGAAAACAAAATTAACAGAATTGTGAGGGAGGTTAAATTTTTTTGAAATATATTCTTGTGAGTTTTTTAGAATCTTTGGGGTTAACTTTACATTTCCTGGCTTATACACACCATGAACATTTCCAAAAGCTGCTGCGATGGTGAAATTCTCACTAACTTCAGATAATTGCTCGTAAGCATAAGCTACTTCATCAGGTTGAGTGTATAGTTTTGAATCATCAATATCAGTATTATCAACTCCATCCTCCTCTCCTCCAGTGACACCAAGCTCAATTTCTAAAGTCATATCAATTTTAGACATTCTTTTAAGATACTCTTTACAGGTAGAAATATTTTCAACAATATTTTCTTCAGAAAGATCTATCATGTGAGAGCTAAATAGAGGTTTACCGTTCTTATTATAATTTTTTTCGCTTTCATCCAAAAGCCCGTCAATCCATGGTAATAATTTTCTTGCAGCATGATCTGTATGTAAAATTACAGTACTATTATAACTTTCTGCAAGTTCGTGAACATGTTTTGCGCCTGCTACAGAACCTTTTATAGATGCAATTTGGGATGAATTATCCAAACCCTTTCCAGCATTAAAACTACCCCCTCCATTTGAAAATTGAATAATTACAGGAGAATTTAATTTCGACGCAGTCTCCAATGTTGCATTAATTGAATTAGAACCTATTACATTGACAGCTGGAATAGCAAATTTCTTTTTTTTTGCTAAATCAAATATTTTTTGAACTTCAGTTCCTGTAATTACACCCATGATTTTAATAAATTTTGATAAAAGTAATAAGAATAAAGTAAGTTAGAAAGGATAATTTAAACCAATATTAAAAACAGCTTTTTTTAATGAAAAATCCTTGAACCATCTACTACTTTTACTTAAAGCTGGGTTGTATGTCTTTAAACCCATATCTAATCTAAAAACAAATAAACCAGAATCATACCTAAGACCAAAACCACTACCAATTGCTAATTCTTCAAGATCTTGAAGACTATTGAAACTCCTTGATGTTTCATCTGTATCATCAAATATATTCCAAATATTTCCAATGTCTGAAAAAATAGCACCGTTAAAATTTCCAAACATCCTAAACCTATATTCTAAATTCAAAGATATTTTAAAGTTAGCTTCATTAAACTCGTTTTTAGCACCACTTGACCCTGGTCCTAACTTATAAACTTCCCAAGCTCTGTTATCATTAGAGCCGCCTCCAAAAAATGATTCAGAAAATGGTATATTATTAGAATTTCCAAACGGAATTGCAATTCCTCCAAAATATCTCAATGCAAAAAGAGAATTATCACTCACATCCCAGTGTCTAATATAACTATATTCCATTTTTAAAAATTGAGAAAACTCTAAATCTGAAATAAGCTTTTTTCCTTGAGAATTTTTGCTTGTAAAGATACTTGCAAGACTTCCAGATGACTTGAGTTTAAATTTCCATTGTTTAAAATTCTTTTTATCATACCTGTTATCATAATTATTTGAAATCTGAATAGTAGATCCAATAATTAGATTATTGGATATTAATCTTTGTCTTCTTCCGTCTATGTATCTAACAGCAGAAAAATCATCTGCGTTAATAATTAAATTTTTATTAATTACATCTTTAATAAATAAATTAATTCCACTTGGAATATTTAGTATATCGTTAGAGAAATATAGGGGATCAGAAGTGTATTTTTTAGATATAAAGTTTAATTGTTCAAATGAATTGGAGTAAATATTAAAATAATTTTCAATATTTTTATTTTTAATAAACTCGATTTGTAATGGGGAAAAATTGATAAATCTTTTATTATTCGACCAACCATAATTAAAATCAAGTTTAAAACTATTTCTATCTAATCCAATATTTTTTTGATTGGATGAGCCAAGACTTAAAAATGTAGTTTTTTCCTCCAAATTTTGGGTGTAGTTTTCAAAGAACAAAAATCTAGGAAAATTGATTGTTAAATCATAGTTAACTTGAGAAATTGTTTTATTACCAGACTTTCCAATTGATCCACTAGCAGAAAGATTAAAGTTTTCTCCGTTCTTAAAAAAGTTTCTTGATTTAAATCTGTTCTCAAAGGCAATACCAATATCCTCGATATCAGATTGTTTTAAATCAAATCCAAAACCTAATGCAAATTTTTTTTTATTATTTAAGATAATATTTGCATTAATTGAACTGTCGTTGATTTTTTCATATTGAATTGATGGAAAGTTAAATAGATCAAGTGTGTTTAATGCTTTTAAAGTAGACCTTCTCAAGGAATCATTAAAAATTGAATTCTTTTTAAATTTAATTTTGGACTCAATAAAATCATTATTAAATCTAAAGTTTGTTTCGTTGTTGCTTTCAGTTAAATTAATTTCTTTGATTTTTGATATGTTATAATCATTTCCATTAATTATAATATCAACAGGAAGTGAATAGTTATTTCTTATTGAATCGATCATTACTGAAAACACAATAGAGTTGATTTGAAAACCATATATACCATTATTTCTAAAAAGATTATATAATCTATTTCTCTCTAAATCAAAATTTTTAGTCGCAAAAGATTCATTCTCTTTCAAAAATGAATGGAATTTATTACTCTTGTAAATAGAATCAATTATTCGTGATTCTATTTTTGAAGAAATCTTTCCAATATAATACTGGGGCCCTTGTTCTACATTTAAGTCAACTGATGCTTTTTTGAAAGATTTTTCATTAATACTAAATGAAACAGAATTTTCAAGATATCCAATATTTTTAAAATAAAGATTTATGTTTTCTATCGATTTTTTTATTTCAGAACTATCAATTAGGTTTATTTTTTCACCATTAATTTTTTTCCAGTCATTAAAGTTGTTGAAATATTTATTTATTTGAATTAGTTGTTTTTTAGAAAAAATATTTAACAGTTTTTTTTCCTTATTCTCTTTTGAAATCCATTTTTTAAATAAACTATCAGGATTTTCTACAGCAGTGGATGATATTAAAGCGTTAACCGGAATACCTAAAAATTTTGAATTTTCCTTGAAAGTAATCATACTTTTTAAAGAATCTTTTTGTATAGATTTTCCATCAATTTTTATATTAGTTTTTTCTAAAATGAAATCTTTATCGGATATTGTTTTTTGAAGTGAGCAGCTACTTATAAATAATAAGATTATAAATATTAATTTTATTTTAGTAAAGATTTTAATCATATTGTATAATCAAAAATACATCTAAATAAATGGTTACCAAAAACGAAATAAAATTCATAAAATCTCTTTCCAACAAAAGCATTAGAAATAAATTTAAATTATTTATTGTTGAAGGTAAAAAATCAATAAATGAATTTTTAAAATCTGAGCATGAACTGTATAAAATATTTTCGATAAACCCATCAGTATTTAAACCATCAAATGAAGTTATTAAAATTTCTGAGAATCAATTATCTCAATTAAGCTCTCTTAAATCTCCAAATATGCATCTTGCAGTTTTTAAACAAATTGAAAAGTCTATTGAAAAGAAAAATGTATACTTTCTCTTAGATTCAGTTAATGACCCTGGCAATCTAGGAACAATCATAAGAACACTAGACTGGTTTGGATACAATCAATTGATTTGTTCAAAAAATTCGGTTGACTGTTATAATTCAAAAGTAGTACAGTCTTCAACGGGCTCTCTTTCTAGAGTTCAAGTTCATTATATCGATTTAGCTAATTTTTTAAGACTAACCAAATTGCCTATTTATGGTACTGCTAGCTCAGGTAATTCCATTTATAAATTTTCAGATGATAAAAAAATCGGAATCTGGATTTTTGGATCAGAGGCAAATGGAATTTCTAAGGCTTTATTAAAGTTTATAAATAAAAATTATAACATACCTAAATTTAGTTCTGAAGTAAAAACAGAAAGCTTGAACTTATCAACATCTTTTTCAATAATTACAAGTTTCCTCAGGCTTGATTAGTAAAAACTCAGATTAATAAAAACTGCTCTTGAAAGTAATTTTTTGAGATTTCCGGTCCAAGGGTTATTAGGTACTCTATCTGGAAGTTCATTATTTAAACCAAAAACTCCTCTAATTGATGGCGAGAACTTAAAATATCTTAAATAGAAATCTATTCCAAATGATAATTCATAATAAATATTAAATTTTGAAAATTCAAAGTTATCTATTGAATTGTTCTCTAGCGTACTTTCTAGTTCTGAAAGATTTATTGAAGCAGAAATTCCACCTTTAAGGTATGGTCTTAAATTATTTAATCGTTTAGAACTGTATTTAATTAGTAAAGGGAAATGGATATTATTGGACTTAATTGTCCACAAAGTATCATTATAGTTTGTAAAATTTCTTCTCTCATTAAAAATTAATTTTTTAGAATTTGAGTATAATCCAGGCTCAAAACTCAATCTTAAGTTTTTATTTAGCTTTAGTTCCCCAATCAAACCTACATTTAATCCGTTCCCTCTCTCAACAGAGATGGGATATTCAGGATTTTCATTATAAATGATTTTATAATCATATTGATTTGTTCCTATAAAATATCCAAATACCAAATCTTTTTCATCAAAATTTGGAAGGTTTGTAAATTGTGAAAAAGAGACTGATATGATAAAAAGAAACAAAAAAAATAATTTTATCTTCACACTTCAAATCTAATAAAGTATAAATTAAGCTCATAGTCAATACTACTTTTATTTTATTGTTTCCAAAATCAATTATATTTGTTGTTTTATTCAAACAACTAGTTAATGAAAATAATTATTGCTGGGGCTGGTGAAGTAGGATTGCACTTATCAAAGTTATTATCTTTTGAGTCTCATGATATAACTCTTATTGACAATAATGATATTAGTCTTAAAGATGGAGAAAACTATCTTGATATTAATGTAGTCAATGGTGATTCATCTTCAATTTCAGTTCTTGATCAAGCAAACGTAAATGATTGTGACTTAGTAATTGGGGTAACAGCAAGTGAGGCAATAAACTTCTTAACTTGTATACTTTCAAAACAATTAGGTGCAAAAAGAGCAATAGCAAGAACAACTAACCCTGAATTTATACTAGAAAAATCAATTGATTTTAATAAACTGGGCATTGATGAAATTATTTCACCTGAAATATTAGCATCAAATGAGATAAAACTTCTTGTTAATGACTCTGCATTTACTAACAGTCATGATTTTGAAAAAGGTAAGTTAAAAATGATGGCGGCAAGGCTTCAAGTTGATGCTCCTTTTGTTGGTAAAACCGTACAAGAAGCAGCTTCAATTTTCCCAGGTATAAAATTCATGCCCATTGCGATTGAAAGAAGTGGTAGTCAATCTGCAATAATACCTAGAGGAAATACACTATTTAAAGAAGATGATCATGTTTATTTCATCACATATGACGAGGGGGTTGATGAGTTATATAAACTAATTGGTGCTAAGAAAGATAAACTTCAAAATATTATGATTTTAGGTGGAGGAAGGGTTGGCTTCAGAGTTGCAAAAGAACTTAGTGAAGAAGGTTACACAGTTAAATTAGTCGAAATTAATAATGATAAAGCTGAAAAAATTGCAGATCTTCTAAATAATGTTTTAGTATTGAACTTAGATGGCACAAGAGTAGATCAGTTAAATGAAGAAAATTTAGATCAAATGGACGCCTTTATTTCAACAACTGGGGATTCTCAAAAAAATATTATGTCATGTCTTATGGCTAAATCAAAAAATATAAAAAAGACTATTGCTTTAGTTGATGACTCAGATTATTTTGAATTATCAGAATCTATTGGAGTTGATACTTTGATAAACAAGAAATTACTAGCAGCTAATGAAATATTTAGATTTATTAGAAAGGGGAACATTTTAGAGCTGAACAAATTAAATAATATGAATGCTGAAGTCTTAGAATTTTTAGTTACACCAAGTTCAAAGGTTGTTGATAAAAAAATTAAGGATATTAACTTTCCAAGATCAGCAACCATTGGTGGAGTTATTAGGAATGATAAAGGTTTAATAGCATTAGGTGATTTTCAAATTGAAGTGGGAGATAAAATTTTAGTTTGTTCTCTGTACGAAGCTATTAATAAAGTTGAAAAACTCTTTCTTTAGTTATGTCAAAGCTTAACCATAAGTTGATTCTTTATATAATAGGTCTTTTACTTCTTTTTAATGGTGGAGCAATGTTAATTACAGCTGGAGTTAGCTTAGTTTTGAATGACGGAGTATTTAATGACATTGTTAGCTCATCAATTATATTGATTTCATTTGGTTTAGTTCTTATGTTTTTTAATAAAAATAATATCAGACAAATTAATAAGCGAGATGGGTATTTTATTGTTACAATAGGCTGGTTAACCATGATTTTTTCTGGAATATTTCCATATTTTTTAACTGACTCAATAACATCATTTTCAAATTTGATTTTTGAGAGTATGTCTGGTTATACAGCTACAGGATCAACAATCATTAGTGATATCGAGTCTCTTCCAAAAAGTATAATTTTTTGGAGGAGTATGACTCATTGGCTTGGCGGAATGGGTATCATCGTTTTAGCTATAGCAATTCTACCATTGTTAGGAATTGGGGGTATGCAATTATTTTCTGCTGAGGCTCCTGGAAGTGGAATAAGTGGAGATAAGATTCATCCTAGAATAAGCGCTACTGCAAAGCGATTATGGTATATATATGTTGGATTAACATTTACTGAAACAATTGCTCTAAATTTTGCCGGAATGAGTTTTTTTGATGCTATAAACCACTCCATGAGTAATATTGCTACCGGAGGTTTTTCAACTAAAAACGATAGTTTATCTTATTGGAATTCAATACCTCAAATTCAATACATAATTATTTTTTTTATGATTTTAGCAGGAACGAACTATCTTCTTATATATTCAGCAATTTTGGGAAAATTTAAAAAACTATTTAAAAATACCGAATTCATATGGTACATAAGTTTTATTATAGTTTTTGTTTTAATTACAACACTTGTACTATTCTTAAATGTAGATCTAAAAAATACTGAATTTGATCATCCCGAAATATTCGGAAAATTTGAATCAAGTTTTAGACATTCATTTTTTCAAATTGTTGCTATAATTACTACAACTGGATTTGTAACTGGGGATTTTGCAGGGTGGACACCCTTTTTAACAATGTTATTCTTTGGGTTAATGTTTTTAGGTGCCAGTTCAGGGTCTACATCTGGGGGTATTAAAGTTTCTAGACATTTAATTTTAATAAAAAATGGATTTTTAGAATTTAAAAAAGCTCTTCATCCAAATGCAGTTTTACCTCTCAGATATAACCACTCTGTTGTTAAAAAAGAAGTAATTGTAAATATTTTAGCATTTTTTATGTTATACCTCATATTGTTTATTGTTGGAGCAGGTGTTCTTAGCACTCAAGGATTAGATTTTACTTCTGCAATTGGTGGCTCGGCTGCGTCTTTAGGGAATATTGGCCCAGCTATAGGTTCTTTAGGTCCATCTTTAAACTATGGAGATCTTAGTGGATTTGCAAAGCTTTGGTGTTCATTTTTAATGTTGGTAGGCAGGCTTGAACTTTTTACCTTTTTGATAATATTTACACCATATTTTTGGAGAAAAATCTAGGATAAAACTTTATATATTCTTTTTGTAGCTTCTATTATATTTTCTTTCGAAGACGCATAACTGATTCTAATATTATTAGGACATCCAAAAGCACTTCCAGTAACTGTAGCAACATGAGCTTTTTCTAATAAAAACATTGAAAAATCTGATGAATTTTTGATCTCAAATCCATCAATTTTCTTTCCAAAATAAAATGAAACATCAGGGAATATATAAAATGCACCGTCAGGATTATTTAGTTTTATACCTTCAATTTTAGATAATAGATTTATTATTAGTTCCCTTCTTGATTCAAACTCTTTAACCATATATTTAATTTCATTTACTTCAGCACTAATTGCTGCAATTGTAGCTTTTTGAGCTATGCAATTAGCTCCACTTGTTACTTGACCTTGAAGCTTTGTGCAGGCTTTTGCAATCCATTCTGGAGCACCTATATAACCAATTCTCCAGCCAGTCATTGCAAAAGCTTTTGCAACTCCATTAATAGTTATAGTTCTTTCATACATTTCATCAATTGATGCAAAGCTAAAGTGATGATTACCATAGTTTATGTGTTCATATATTTCGTCTGATAAAATAAAAATATCAGGATATTTTGATAAAACTTTTCCTATTGCTCTAAGCTCATCTTCAGAGTACATAGATCCACTAGGATTATTAGGTGAATTTAAAATAATCATTTTTGTTTTTACAGAAATATAATCTTCAATCTTATCGGCTTTAACTTTAAAATTGTCATCTATTCCGCTTTCAATTACAACTGGAATTCCCTCGGCCATTTCTACAATTGCTGAGTAACTAACCCAAAAGGGTGCTAATAAAATAACTTCATCTCCTGGTTTAACCATTGCTTGAACAACGTTTGCTATTGATTGTTTTGCACCCGTTGAAACAACAATTTGATTTGGATTATAATTTAGTTGATTATCTCTTTCAAATTTTTTACAAATAGCATCCTTTAAATCAGAATATCCATCTACTGGCGTGTAAGAATTATAATTATCATTAATGGCATCTATAGCAGCCTCTTTTATAAATTCGGGTATGTTAAAGTCTGGTTCACCTAAACTTAGACCAATTATATCAACTCCGTTATTTTTAAGTTCTCTTGCTTTAGCTGCCATTGCTAAAGTTGCTGAAGCAGGGAGATTATTTATTTTATCAGTAAGAAACTTTTCCATTAAAAAATGAATTTAATTTTTTTGCTAAAGATATTTAAATTGGACTATTTTAGTACATATATTTTAAATAAATGATTAACAAAATAGATTCTTTTTTTGATCTAAGTTCAATTAAAAAAAAACAGTTAGAAAAATTTAATAATTTAATTAAAGAATGGAATCAAAAAATAAATTTAGTTTCAAGAAAAGACATTGAAAATTTTGAAATTAATCATATTATTCATTCAATTTCTATCTCAAAATATATTGATTTTATCGGTGGTTCTGATATTATGGATTTAGGAACTGGTGGAGGTTTGCCTGGAATTCCATTGTCAATA
Organism: Cryomorphaceae bacterium; assembly: GCA_042091575.1. Classification (GTDB taxonomy): domain Bacteria; phylum Bacteroidota; class Bacteroidia; order Flavobacteriales; family Flavobacteriaceae; genus Eutrophosalina. Next base: position 15,443 of record JBELHE010000013.1, on the reverse strand, counting down.
ATTTTTCCCTCAGTAAACTTTCATTTGGTTGACAGTAAAAAAAAAAAAATTGATGTTGTAAATTCAATTATTCGAGAATTAAAATTAAAAAATGTAACAACTAGTTGGTCAAATGCAAGAGACTTGGATAAAAAGTATGATTTTATAATTTCCAGATCCGTAGCATCTTATCCAAAAATAATACAAATTTGTTCAAATAAGATCAAAAAAAGAAATAAGAACAAATTGAAAAATGGTTTTATTCTCTTAAAGGGAGGGAATGTTGAAAAAGAATTCTCAATTGCAACCGATTATAAGACGTTCGATATCTTTGAAAAAATTAAAATAGAATTTTTTCTTTCAAAAAAAATTATTTATGTACCTAATCCATATAATCATATTGATAACTAGTTGGAGGATTATGAGTTCTGCTAACCAATCTTGGACTAATCCATCTTAGCAAATTCAGTTTTGATCCAGCTTTATCATCTGTTCCTGATGCTCTACAGCCACCAAAAGGTTGTTGACCAACGACTGCACCTGATGGTTTATCATTAATATAAAAGTTACCTGCACTATACCTTAATTTATTTAAAGCAATTTTTATACTTTCTTCATCATTTGAAATAAAGGCACCAGTTAATGCATAATCTGAAGTTTTATCAACGACATCTAACATTTGCTTCCATTCATTATCATCATAAACATAGATAGTAATAACTGGTCCAAAAATTTCCTCTTTCATTGTTTTAAATTGATGATTTTTACTTAAAATTATTGTTGGCTCAATAAAGTAGCCAATTGAATCATCGTAACCTCCACCTATTAAAATCTCACAATCGTCACTTGATTTGGCATATTCAATATAATTAGAAATTCTTTTGAAAGCGTTTTTATTTATTACAGCATTCATAAAGTTGTTAAAATCGATAGGGGATCCAATTTTGATACTCTTTATTTGCTCAACTGTGCTAGAAATAAGTTCTTTAGAAATAGATTTTGGAATATAAATTCTGGATGCTGCAGAACATTTTTGTCCTTGATATTCAAAACCACCTCTAATTATTGCAGTTATGGAAGTTTTAATATTCGCAGTCGGATGACAAAAAATAAAATCTTTACCTCCGGTCTCACCAACAATCCTAGGATAGTCTCTGTATAGGTTTATGTTGGTACCAATCTTTTTCCACAAATCTTTAAAAACTGAGGTTGAACCAGTAAAATGTAATCCTGAAAATTCTGGATGAGATAATGCAATGTCAGATATCATCACAGGATCACCTGTAACTAAGTTTATTACTCCCTCAGGCAGCCCTGCTTCTTTGAAAATATCCATTGTTATTTTGGCAGTATAAACTTGATTATCACTAGGTTTCCATAGGACAACATTTCCCATTAAAGCTGCACTAGCACACAGATTTCCACCAATTGCTGTAAAATTAAATGGGGTTATAGCATATACAAAACCTTCTAATGCTCTATACTCTAAATTATTTGATTTTCCTTCTCCGTTAACAGGTTGTTCATTATAAATTTCTGTAAGATATGCTACATTGAATCTCAAAAAATCAATGAATTCGCAAGCAGCATCAATTTCAGCTTGAAAAATATTTTTTGATTGTCCAATCATGGTGCCTGCGGTTATTTTAGATCTATATTTATCAGAAATTAAATCAGCTGCTTTTAGAAAAATTTCACATCTCTTTTTCCATGGAGTTTCTGACCAAATAATTTTATTTTTTATTAAATTATCAATAGCATGTTTAACATGTTCTTCGCTAGCTTGAGAATAAGTACCTACAATATTTTTATGATCGTGAGGGGGTATGATATTTTTCTTTTTTTCTGTAAAAACGGTTTCCTTGCCAATATATAGAGGAATATCAATTTTAGAATTGAACATTTTATTATAAGATTCTTCAACTTTTTTTCTTTCTAAAGAATCTTTTAGATAACCTAAAACAGGCTCGTTTTTAGCTTTGTAAATCTTGATATTGCTCATTAATTCAAAATTTCTGCTGGAAACAAATTAATTACTGGAATATGTGCTTTAAATCTACTAGATGAATTAATACATATAATTGAAAAGTATCCAAAAATAGAAGCTATTCTGGTCTTTATGGAATAGTTTAACTCAAGCTTTAATTTATTTCCAGGTTTTAAAGTTGGTTTGTTTTTAAATACATTTGATATGTAATTGATGCCATGCAAATCAGATATTTTTTTATGATTTGAAATAATTTGAATTGTATTTTTTCCTTTATTCTGGACTGTTAATATATTTTTGAATCTATACTTAATTATTTTTCCAAATTTTTTTTTATTGATGTAATATGAATCTACTGATATTCTTATTCCTTTCAAATTATTGACATCAGTAAATTTAATATTCATATAAAAATTTATTCTCTAATTTACAATATTTGATGAATTATTAGTAGCTATTGCCTTTATTTTAAAATAATTATCCTCAGGTTTTTTTTCATAAAGAATTGCAGTATAAATATTTTCAGTTTGCCAAAAACTATTCACATCATAATTCACATTATTTTTTTTCATTAAATACTTATAATTATAAAAACCTTGTTTTAAATACAATTCAATTTGATATTTATCATTTAATTTTTTTAATCTGCTATTTTCATTTTTTTCATAATTATTGAAGCTTCCTACAATGTAAATTGGATAATCATTGATGTTTTGTGCTTTAAGTGAAAAAATTACTTTTGAATATTCTGATTCTGTGAACCAGTTTTTATTATTGTTTTTAATTACATATGTTCCATTAATGTCTGGTTCATAGACATATATTTCAGGTGTTTTATCAATTCTAAGCTCAGTGATATAATTATTTCTTGAGTAAGTTTTACTAACTTCAATATTTGTGCTTAAAATATTTGAATTGTCAAAATTTAAATATTCTACTCCACCAGTAAAGTTAATATTATCATAAACAAAACTATTTGACAATTTAAAGGTAGGACGATTAATCAATCGAAAATCGTTTAAGTTATAGTTTTTAAAAACAATTAACTTGTATTGAAAAGTATTACTGTTGAAGTTACAATTATTGCAAGGAATATTTACTTTTAGTTTTTGATGAGAGTTTTGATAATTAATATCCTTCATTTTAGATATTTCAATTGTACCATTTAATGAATTTTTTATTATTATAAATTTTCTTGAGAAAACATGTCTTCCCTCTCTATCTGTAACTGTAACTTTATAGTTTCCACTTTTTTTTAATTGAAGATTTTTATTTTGAATTTGAAATTGATAGTGAATATAAGGTTGTAATGTATTATAAGATTTATAATAATTTGTAATCCTAATATTATCAAATCCATCTAAATATTCAGATTTTCTAATTTTTGATAATTCCCAATTAAAATTGAAGTGTTCAATTTCATAATAGAAACTTCTGCTTTTATTATTTAGTTCATCAAAAACAACAGTAATTTTTTCATCACTACTAAAAATGATTCTTTCATTGTTGTTTTTTGAATCTAATAATTGAATGGATTTTATCATTTTTTTTTGACCAAATGAATTATTTATGATCAAAAAAATTATCAAAAAATATGTTGTACCTATCCTCATATGAAATTGTTGTAAAATCTAAGTAATATTAACAAAAAATATTTCACTTAATGGCATTAAATTAATACATTTGCGCAGTATTAAGTTATTTATGTCAGGAGACATCAGGATAAAAAAAGGTTTATCCATAAATATTAAAGGTACTGCAGAAAAAAAAATAGAAAAAATTCCTCTAGCAAGTACTTATGCCCTAAACTTACGCGATTTTCATTTAATAGTTCCAAAACTTATTAAAAAAGAAAATGAAATTGTTAAAAGAGGTGAGCCAATTTTTTATTCTAAAACTAATGATGAGTTGGTTTTTGTGTCACCTGTTTCTGGAAAAATCAAAGAAATAGTAAGAGGAGAAAGACGAAAAATACTTAATATTATAATAGAGAGTGATGGTAAAGATGACTCTATAAAAAATAATGCTGTTAATATAAAACAGTCAACTTCTTCAGACTTAAAAAAACATTTGTTATGCTGTGGATTGTGGCCATTTATAAAGCAAAGACCATTTGATATTATTGCCGACCCAAACTCAACGCCAAAATCTATTCACATATCTTGTTTTGACTCAGCCCCACTTTCTGTTGATTTTGAATTCATTTTGAAAGATAATATAGATTTGTTTAAAGCTGGTCTTGATGCTCTAGAAATTTTATGCCCGGGAAATATAAATATTGGCTTAAAAAAACATCAAACATATTTAATAAATGAATTAAGTAATTATAATATTACAGTTTTTGATGGCCCTCATCCCTCAGGAAATGTAGGAGTTCAAATCCATCATATTAATCCTATTAATTCGGGTGAAGTTGTTTGGATAGTTAAGCCTGAAGATGCTATTATTATTGGAGACTTTATGTCTTCTGGTCAATATAAACCTGAACGAACCATTGCAGTTTCCGGTCCACCAGTTGAAAATCCAATGTATTTCAAAACACGTATCGGATGTGAATTAAAGTCAGTATTGAAACAAGTTAAATTTTCAAAAAAAGATAATTTAAGGTTTATTAATGGAGACGTTTTGTCTGGTTATAAGGTCAGTTCAGATGGTTTTTTGGGATATTATAATAATAATCTATCAGTATTGATGGAAGGAAATAATTATAAATTATTTGGTTGGATCCCCTTTATAAATAACAAAGTGCCAAGTATTTATAAAACTTCTTTTTCTTGGCTATCTAATGATAGACCAAAAGATTATGATACTAATTTGAATGGTGAAGAAAGAGCATTTGTAGCTACTGGAGAAATGGAAAGCGTTTTTCCAATTGATGTATATCCAATGCAACTAGTTAAAGAATGTTTGATTGGTGATATTGAAAAAATGGAAAAGCTCGGTATTTATGAAGTTTCCCCGGAAGATTTTGGATTAATTGATTATTCATCATCTTCAAAAATTGAAGCTCAAACTATAATTAGAGAAGGACTAGATTACTTATATAAAGAAACACAATAAATGAATATTAGAAATATTTTAGATAATTTAAAAAAGCCATTTGAAAAAGGTCAGAAACTAGAAAAACTATATCCAGCTTTTGATGCTTTCGAAACTTTTTTATTTGTACCCAATCACACTTCAAAAACTGGTGCTCACATAAGAGATGCGATAGATTTAAAAAGAGTAATGATAACAGTAATTATTGCATTATTACCAGCATTGTTTTATGGTATTTATAATACTGGTTATCAATATCTTATACAAACACCTGAAGCATTTAATACTGTTGATGCCATAATACATGGTTCTTACAAAATAATTCCCATGATTGCTGTTTCATATATAGTTGGATTATCAATTGAATTTCTGTTTGCAATATTAAGAGGGCATCAAGTAAATGAAGGGTATCTTGTTACTGGTCTTCTTATTCCAATGATTATGCCCGTCGATATTCCGCTTTGGATGGTGGGGGTTTCAGTTGCTTTTGCAGTTGTAATTGGTAAGGAAGCATTTGGTGGAACAGGTATGAATATTCTTAACCCAGCTTTAACAGCAAGGGCCTTTGCTTTTTTTGCTTATCCAACCTACATGTCTGGAAATCAAGTTTGGGTTTCAGAAGCTTCAAATATTGATGGTGTTTCTGGAGAGACTATTCTTGGGATGCTTGCAGCTGGTAATTCAACAGGGCAATATAGTGTAATGGAAATGTTTATAGGTTCAATTCCGGGCTCAATTGCTGAAACCTCTACTCTAATGGTTATAATTGGCGCATTTATATTGATTTACTCAGGAGTTGGTAGTTGGAGGATTATGCTTGGAGGTATTATTGGAGCTGCCATTACTGGGATGTTATTCAACCTCTGGGGAGCAAATGCTTTAATGAGTTTTAATTGGGCAAATCATTTAATTGTTGGTGGATTTGCTTTTGGAATTGTATTCATGGCTACAGATCCAGTTTCTGCTGCTCAGACTATCAAAGGAAAGTGGATTTATGGATTATTAGTTGGTGTTTTATGTATTCTAATAAGAGTTTTCAATCCAGCTTATCCCGAAGGTGTAATGTTAGCAATTTTATTGATGAATGTATTTGCCCCAACTATTGATCATTACATTATAGAATCAAATGTTAAAAGAAGAGAAAAGAGAATTAAAACACAATTAAAAACAGTTTAATGGACAGAGATTCTAATTTTTATACTTTTTTATTTGTTGGAGTTATGATAGTGGGTATTGCCTCTATTTTGGCATATACATCACAAACTCTTAAACCAATGCAAGATGAAAATGTAAAAAATGAAAAAATGCAAAATATATTATCTACTGTTGGAATCAATGTAACAAGAGAACAAGCTGAGAAAACTTACAAAGAATATATTACTAGTGAATTAGCATTAAAAATTGATGGTTCTGTAAATGAATCAATCAATCCTTTTTCAGATTTAAATTTGGCTAAGGAATTAAAAAAAGACTATGAAGATCAACATTTTCCCTTATACATTGCTGAGATTGATTCAGAAAAATATTATATAATTGAGTTAAGAGGAACAGGACTTTGGGATGCAATTTGGGGATATATTTCATTAAGATCAGATTTCAATACAGTAAATGGAGTATCATTTGATCACAAAGGAGAAACTGCTGGCTTGGGTGCTGAGATTACTAAAGATTGGTTTAAAGAGAGTTTTGTTAATGAAACAGTATTTAATACTGACGGTCAGCTAGTAGGTGTTACTGTTTTAAAGGGTAATAACGATCCCAAAAATTTAGATAAAGACGATCACCAGGTTGATGCTATTTCTGGCTCGACTATTACAGGGGATGGGGTTACTGACATGATTATTGAAAGGTTAAATAATTATTTACCTTATCTTAAAAAGGTTGAAATAGCACAATTATAAAGAAATGAAAAAAAATAAAAAACCTTTATTTCTATTTATTGGAAAAAATAGTGAACCTATTTTTTCAAAAAAGAACAAGAAATTAATTTCCGATCCATTGGACGATAATAACCCAATCACTGTCCAGGTTTTAGGTATTTGTTCTGCCTTGGCAATTACCGTTCAATTAAAGCCTGCCATAGTTATGACTATGTCTGTAATTTTTGTAATGGCTTGTAGTAATGTTATCATTTCTGTTTTAAGAAATCTAATTCCAAATCGAATAAGAATAATTGTTTTTTTAGTTGTAATATCATCTCTTGTTGCTTTGGTTGATCAGTTTTTAAAAGCTTACGCATATGATGTAAGTAAAGAGCTTTCAATATTCATTGGTTTAATTGTAACAAACTGTATTGTTATGGGAAGATTAGAAGCATTTGCTCTTGGAAATGATGTTTGGAAATCATTTTTAGATGGTATTGGAAATGCAATTGGTTATGGCGTAATCCTAATTTTAGTTGCTTTTTTCAGAGAACTATTAGGTTCTGGTAATTTAATGGGCTTTCAGGTAGTACCAGATTTTTTATATGAAATGGGCTATGAAAATAATGGCTTAATGCTATTGTCACCTATGGCATTAATTACAGTAGGTATTATTATCTGGATCCAAAGATCAAGAAATAATAAATTAATTGAAAAAGGATAATCATGTTAGAAGATTACGCAAATTTATTTATTAAAAGTATTTTTATTGAAAATATGGTTTTTGCATATTTTCTAGGTATGTGCTCGTATTTGGCAATATCTAAAACTTTAAAAAATGGAGTAGGTATGGGTTTAGCTGTAATCTTTGTGTTAACAATTACAGTTCCATTAAATTATCTCATTTATGAATATTTGTTGGTAGATGGTGCTCTAAAATGGCTAGGCCCAGAATATGCTAAATTGGATCTAAGTTTTTTGAGTCTAATCATGTTTATAGCCGTTATTGCGTCAATGGTTCAACTTGTAGAAATGATTGTTGAAAAGTTTTCACCAGCTCTTTATGGTTCTTTGGGGATATTTCTTCCCTTAATCGCTGTTAATTGTGCAATCCTAGGTGGTTCTCTTTTTATGCAAATCAAAGATTTTTCAGGCGTTTCCGAAGCAACTGTTTATGGCTTTGGTTCTGGTGTTGGATGGTTTTTAGCTATAGTTGCCATTGCGGCAATTAGAGAGAAGATTGCATATTCAAATGTGCCTGCCCCACTTAAAGGTTTAGGGATAACCTTTATAATAACAGGCTTAATGGCTTTAGGATTCATGAGTTTTATGGGAATTAAATTATAATATATGAGTGTTTTTACTTACATAATTGTCAGTACATTAATTTTTATTTTTATTATTTATGTTTTGGTTGCAATGTTACTTGGTGTAAAATCTAAATTACTTCCCTCAGGACCTGTTAAAATATTAATTAATGATGAAAAAGAAATCGAAGTTAGTTCTGGAAGCACTTTGTTAACTACTCTTGGTAATAATAAAGTTTTTTTACCATCTGCATGTGGAGGTGGAGGTACTTGTGTTCAATGTAAGTGCATAGTTAATAATGGTGGTGGAGAAATTCTTCCCACAGAAAAACCTCATTTCTCAAGGAAAGAAATCAAAGACGGTTGGAGATTAGGTTGTCAAGTTAAAGTAAAAGAAAACATGAATATTCATGTTCCTGAAGAGGTATTTGGTATTAAGAAATATAAGGCTAAAGTTGTAAGGAATTATAATGTTGCTTCATTTATAAAAGAGTTTGTTGTAGAAATCCCAGAAGAGATGAACTATAAAGCAGGAGGATATATTCAAATTGAAATACCAAAATGTGAAGTTGACTATAGCGATATCGATATAACATCACATCCGAAAGAACATCCTGAAGACCCAGAAAAGTTTAAATTAGAGTGGGATAATTTTGGATTATGGGATTTAAAAATGAAAAATGATGATGATGTTGAAAGAGCATATTCTATGGCCTCATACCCAGCTGAAGGAAAAGAAATAATGTTAAATGTTAGAATTGCAACACCCCCCTGGGATAGAAATAAAAATAACTGGATGTCTGTTAATCCTGGTATTGCCTCATCATATATTTTTTCAAAAAAACCAGGTGATAGTGTAACGATTTCAGGTCCTTATGGTGAATTCTTTATAAATGAATCTGAAGCTGAAATGCTTTATGTTGGTGGAGGAGCGGGTATGGCACCAATGAGGTCTCATTTATATCAATTATTTAGAACCATAAAAAGTGGTAGAAAAGTAAATTTTTGGTATGGTGGAAGGTCTAAAAGAGAATTGTTTTATGTTGATCATTTTCGAGCATTAGAAAAAGATTATCCTAATTTCAAATTTTACATTGCATTATCAGAACCATTAGAGGAAGATAATTGGAAGGTTAAAGAAACTTTAGACGGAGAAGGAGATGGTTTTACAGGATTTATTCATCAAGCTGTAATTGATAATTATTTAAACCATCATGATTCACCTGAGGATATTGAAGTCTATTATTGTGGTCCACCCTTAATGAATGTTGCAGTTGAAAAAATGGCACTTGATTTCGGTGTACCACCAGAAAATATTAGGTTTGATGATTTTGGCGGGTAATATCTATAAATACAAGTATATTTTTCTCTTTTTTTTGATATGCTCTTGCAAGTCAGAGTTTTTTTTCAAAAATTTTACAGGTTTCACATTTGGAACATATTATGATATTAAAGTTTTTTCTGAAAATGAAGTTTTATTTTCAGAAAAAAACTTTGATTCCATTTTTCAAGCATTTAATAATTCTTTTTCAACCTATAAGAGTTCTTCCATAATTTCAAAGCTTAACAATGGAGATGATGTAAAATTAGATGATCTTTTTTTTGATGTTTACAATAAATCTAAAATTTTACATAATACAACTAATGGGCTATTTGATCCAACTATTGGTTTATTACTTGAATATTATGGTTTTGGACCAGATAACTCAAAAAATATAATAAATAAAGATTCTATTTTTCTGATTATGAATACAGTTGGTTTTGAAAAAATTTCAATTGATAATCGTAATATTATAAAACAAAATCAAAGAACTAAATTAGATTTTAATGCAATTGCAAAAGGTTACGCGGTAGATGTGATTTCGAATTATATTGAATCAAAAGGAATTCTAAATTACTTAATTGATGTTGGTGGTGAAATAAAGTCCGGGGGTATTAATCTTTCAAAAAGAGATAATTGGAAAATAGCAATTAATAATCCAGATTTAGATAGCAATAATAAATTTTATAAAGTATTAAAACTTAGAAATACTGCAATAGCAACTTCAGGAAATTATCGTAATTATAAAATTGATTCAGTCTCTGGGAAGAAATATGTTCACATATTAAACCCAATTAACGGAGAGTCTCAACAAACAAATATATTAAGCGCTTCAGTTGTTAGTACCAGTTGTTTTAAATCTGATGCTTTTGCAACGGCAATGATGGTTGGTAATTTGAAAAACGCAATTTCATTAACTGAAAATAATAGTGATATAGAATCTTTTATTATTTATGTTGATTCAATAAATAATATTACTGAATATGTGTCTTCAGGTTTTAAAAAATTATTAATTAAACCTTAATACACACTGGAATTAACCCTGCATTATAAAGAGAATATTTGTCTTTTTCATTCTCAGAAATTGTTGACAGGTAGTCTTCATTTATCACTTTAAAACCAATATTTTTTAGTTTATCAAAATAATCAAGTCCATACAATCTTAAGTGGTCATATTGTCCAAAAAGTTTATTTCTAAT
>JBELHE010000013.1:0-4739 GCA_042091575.1 Cryomorphaceae bacterium | reverse complement strand
ACGCTCTTCCGATCTATTCTTGGATCAGTAATATTATGACCCTCATGTGTTTTATTTTTTTTTATTTCGATTGGTACTTGTAAAATTGCAGTTCCATTTTTTTTTAAAACTCTGTGTATTTCTTTCATTGCTTTATTGTCATCATATATATGCTCAAGAACATGATTACATAAAACAAAATCAAATGAATTACTTTTAAATGGAAGATTACAAATATCTGCTTTAAAATCTACAATAGGAGAGTTCAAATCAGTTGTTGTATAATTTTTAAAAAATGATTTAAAGTATTCATGAAAACATTGTTCTGGCGCAAAGTGAAGTATTTTATTTTTTGGATTAAAAAAAGATGTTTCTCGTTTTAAGTAAAGCCATAATAATCGATGCCTTTCTAGAGAATATGTCCCCGGGCATAATGCATTTTTTCTTTGTTTATTATATCCATATGGAAGAAAGTATGAATAGGAATTATTATTTATCGGATCAACAAACTTTTTACCTCTAAATAAAATATTCATTAGCGGTTTAAAAAAAAGACTAATCTTAATTAAAATAGTTCTATGAAAGGAATTTAGTAAAATTTTAATTAAAAATTTCATTTAAATTCCTCCTCTTCATTAGACTCAATTCCCAAAGCTTCATATATATATTTAAATGTTGAAAGGAGCTTTGTTTTTCCATTAATTAGTGCAACATTATGTTCAAAATGTGCACTTGCTTTTTTATCTGCAGTTTCGACTGTCCAGCCGTCATTTAAATGTATAACTCTATCAGACCCTAAATTAATCATTGGTTCAATTGCTAAAACCATCCCATTAGTAAATAATTTTCCATTCCCTCTTTTCCCAAAATTTGGTATTTCTGGTTTTTCATGTAAATTTTTTCCTAATCCATGACCGACTAAGTCTTTTACAACACCATACCCATTTCTTTCATTGTGATTTTGAATGGCATAGCTTATATCACCAACTCTATTACCTAACTTAAATTCTCTAATTCCCTCGTACAGAGATTCTTTTGTTATTTCAAGTAGATTTTTTATTTCACTTGAAACTTCGCCTACTTCAAAAGTATAAGCGTGATCTCCATAGTAATCATTTTTAAGTACACCACAATCAATTGAAATTACGTCACCATTTTTAAATGGATTTGTATTTGGGATACCATGTACAACTTCCTGATTTGGACTGACACATAAAGTATTCGGAAAGCCATACATACCTAAAAAACCCGGTATACCACCGTTATCTCTTATAAATTCTTCAGCAATCTTGTCAAGTTTTAAAGAATTTGATCCTGGTTTTATTTCATTTGCAATAACACCTAATGTTTTTGAAACTATTAATGCACTTTCTCTAATTAGTTCAATTTGTTCTTTTGTTTTTATTACTGTTTTCTTAGAATCCATAGTAAGCATTTTCGTAACCTGCATTACCTAGAATCTTTAAAATATCTTTTTCTAATGACTCAATGGTTATTTCAACTATTCTATTTATTTCTTTTTCTTTGCTGTAAAATATAAATGTCGGGACATTAATTATTTTATAAATTTCATGATGTTTATTTGGAGATTTCTTTTCTGTATCTAAACCAATAAAAGTAATCTTTCTTTTATTGAACTTTATTTTATCCATTACTTTCAAAAATTGAGGAACCAGCAATCTACTATCATCACACCAGGTACCCATTATTATTTTTACAGAAACATCTCTTTTTAATAAACGCTTTATATTGTCTATAATTGTTTGGTCAACTTTATAATTATTATAATTTAACTTGAATGAATCTTTTAAAAAAATATGTTTCTCAAGCTCTACTCTTTTAAATTCACCAATTAAATCAACATATTCATCACCATCGTGAATCTCATTTTTTTCTTCTTTATTTGTAAAATTACACCCTAAGAGTAGAATAATTATAAAACTAAACAATAATGATTTTTTCATATTAATATTTTTCCTGTCATTTTTTTGGGTATATCAATACCCATGATACTAAGAATAGTAGGTGCTATGTCTGCCAATATTCCATCTTTTACTTCATTTATTTCAGAATCTACAATTACTATTGGAACTGGATTGGTTGTGTGAGCAGTGTTAGGTGAACCATTTTCGTTTATCATGATATCGCTATTGCCGTGATCAGCAATAATAATAATTGAATATTTTTTTAATTTAGATAATTCTACAATTTCTTTTAAACATCTGTCCACTGTCTCACATGCTTTTATAGCAGCATTAAAATCACCAGTGTGTCCAACCATATCAGGATTTGCGAAATTTAAACAAATAAAATCTGCAGAATTTGAATTAATTTCGGGCATTATAGCATCCTTAATATCAAAAGCACTCATCTCTGGTTTTAAATCGTATGTTGGAACTTTGGGAGAAGGACACATTATTCTTTTTTCACCCCTAAATGGAGACTCTTTTCCTCCATTGAAGAAAAAGGTAACATGTGGATATTTTTCAGTTTCTGCAACTCTAATTTGTTTAAGATTATTTTTTGACAACACTTCACCAAGCGTTTCCGTTAAATTTTCATTCTCATAAATACAATCGACATTAGTATATTTATCATTATAATTAGTCATTGTTAAAAATTTCAAATCTAATTTTTTCATGGAAAATTCATTCAGATTTTTTTGACTTATAGCCTCTGTTAGTTGTCTTCCTCGATCTGTTCTGAAATTAAATAATATAACAACATCATTATCATCAATTTTTGCTATTGGCAAGTTAGAATCATCTACCAAAACAATTGGCTCTATAAATTCATCAGTAGTATTGTTTTCATAAGATTCAATTATTGATTTTTCAATATTTTTTGATTTTTTTCCTATTCCATTAATTATAAGATCATATGCTTTTTTTGTTCTTTCCCATCTTTTATCGCGGTCCATTGCATAATATCTTCCACAAACACTTGCAAGTTTTGCATTTGTATTTTTAATTGAATCCAATAATTCATTAATCAGATCTTTTCCAGATTTTGGATCAACATCTCTTCCGTCGGTAAAAGCATGTATATAGACTTTTTCTAATTGATTATGTTTTGAAAGATTTATCAAATGTTTCAAATGATTGATGTGTGAGTGAACACCACCATCAGACAAAAGACCTATAAAATGAAGTTTCTTGTTGTGTGTTTTTGAATAATTAAATGCTTCGATTAATTTTTTATTTTCACTAATTGAGTTGTTCTCAATTTCACGATTGATTTTAGCTAGTTCTTGGTAAACGACTCTTCCAGCACCAATATTTATATGTCCAACTTCACTGTTCCCCATTTGACCTGATGGAAGCCCGACATTTTCACCATGGGTTAAAAGCTTTGCATTTGGATATCTTTTAACTAAATTATCGAAGTAAATTGTATTAGCCTTACAAACAGCTGAAAATCTAGGATCTTTTGCTATTCCCCAACCATCAAGAATTAATAGAATAGTTTGCTTTTTTGGTTTCAAAATAAATTATTATAACAAATTTAAATATATAATATCAATTTATAATTTAAGATTTTCATTTACATCCAGAATATTTTCATTTATGTAAGCTTCAATAAACTTTTTATTAAAATATTCCTTGCCTTCAATGTTAAGCTCTGAAATTAATTTAAATAAATTATTTTTTTTAAATTCTACAAGAAGTTTTTTTGAAACAGGCTTGTAACTGTAATGCCATGGTTCATATTCAAAACCTTTTCTTTGATCATCATTTGTATATGTTAGAAAAAAACCAAATTTTTCTGAATTACAATCCATCCATTTTTTTAACTTATTAAATATACCGCCACTTTCATATTTTTCGCTTAACAGAGCATCCCTTTCATTTTTAAATTCTTCATCTATAATATCAATCTCAGTCCCCCAGTGATGTCTGGAAGTGCCTGGTATAGTAGAAAATCTTGTAATTTCTTTAATAGCATCTTCAGGCTTTAAATTAAATTCATTAGTAAATTTTATAAATTTTGAATTCCAAATTAAAGTCTGTCTATTAAAGTCTCTAAATGCAGAAATAACTTTTATTTTAATTCCATCTTTTAATGCGGCTTTTTTCATTTTTTCAAATGCTTTGAAAGTTTCAGCCTCTAACATAATACTATCTCCAACTAAATGTTTTGTAGTTTTTCCCTGTAGAATATCTAAACTTATTTCCTGCGTCATCGCATTTGAAGAATAAATAATTAAAATTAAAATAAAGATTTTACTTTGACTCATAATTTCTTGTACAACATGTAATGTAAACCAATTTCATTTATATCAAAGCTTATATTAGATTTTGTATAATTTAGGTTTAAATAAAACTTAAGTGCTTTAACTCTGGCATTCATCCATAAATAATTAATTTTTTTTTTAGCAAGCATTAATTCAACCTCATTAATAATTATTTTGCCAATTCCATTTCTTTGATTTTTTTTTTCGACAAACAATCCTCTTAATTGATAAGAATTTGGTAATTCTATAAGTTTACATTCATTTTTTATTAAAGATACACCACCTATTAAAACATCATCAATATAAGCACCTAGATGAATCGAAGAATCTTTATTATCACCAGGAAAATTACATAATAATGGATCTAAATTATTTCTTAAAATTTTACTTCTAAGTTTAAGTAACTTATTGGATTTGATTATTTTTATGTTTAGATTCAATTGTAACAAATTTAGTCTTAAATTGTTAAAATTAAAATGCGGGAGTAGCTCAGTTGGTAGAGCGTCAGCCTTCCAAGCTGAATGTC
>JBELHE010000012.1:0-26321 GCA_042091575.1 Cryomorphaceae bacterium | reverse complement strand
GCATTTGTAGCAGCTTTTGCGTATTCATGAGTTGTTAAATATACTCTAGCTAAAATTCCATGTAAAACATTTTTGTTAAAATATGATTTGTCAATTCTAGAGCTAGACGCCAAAGTAACAGCAGTCTCTAGATCACTGATAATTAAGTCGTACATAGTTTGCATATCACTCATTGGTCCACCTTCAGTAACGGGCTCCGTGTAAACAGGAGGCGCATCTGTTGTTGATGGATTAGTTTGAGAGTATGCAGGACAAAACTCTAATGCAAGTTGGAAATACCAAAATGCTCTGATTCCATGTGCTTGAGCTAAAGTTTCGTTCTTATCTGTAGTACCTAAATCACTTTCATTAATACCCTTAATAGCAATATTTGCTTGATTAATCATATAATAAGGAAATTGCCAAGAAAACGTAGGACGTCTATAATTAGGTTCTCTGTTATCATTTTCATAATCATAAGTAAACCAAGTTCTTCTTTGAATTATGTCATTTCCTTTAACGTTACGAGCATAATACATACCGTTTATACCGTTTGTATCAGTCGCAGTAAATTGCGCTCTAATTCTTCTACCCATACCAGCTATGAATGCATCAACCATACTTCTGTTTGAAAAAACTAAAGCTTCACTGATACCATCAACTGGTGCAGGATCGTCTACGAATTGTTCTGAACAACTATAAATTGTCAGAGTCGCAAAAACTAATAATAATAATTTTTTAATATTCATTTTTTAAAATTTTAAAGTTCAATATTTAAACCAACTGTAAATGTTTTCAACTGGTAAGATCGACTGCTTGTCGTTCCTGATAAATTTTGCTCAGGATCAATTCCAAAATGCTTATGGAAAGTGAAAGGATTAGTTGCTTGAGCATAAACTCTCATATTACTAATACCAACACTAGAAAGAGCTGAACTACCATCGATTGTATAACCTAATGTTAATCCTTTTACTCTTAAATAATCATTTTCAAACAAGAATCTAGATGATGTAGCGTTGAAGTCGTTATTGTTTTCAAGTAAAATTGGAACATCAGTAACGTCACCAGGCTGTTGCCATCTATCTTTTAAATGTGGGCTTTGTTGTCTAATATTCTTGTAACCAGCCATTAAACTAGCATAAGAAGAATCATAAACATATCCACCAACTGCGAAATTCATTAACAAAGAAAAGTCAAAGTTTTTGTATTGAATATTAGCATTAAATCCGCCGATCATATCTGGAATAGATTGTTTTTCCAAGTAATATCTATCAGCCTCACTGTATTCTTTTGTTACTTCTCTATCACCTGTTGGATCACCGTTAGCGTCTAAAATGTCTTTGTAGAACATTCCATAACCATCAGCTGAATCAACACCTGCCCATTCGTATGTAAAGAAATCATATAATGATCTTCCAACCATCCATTTCTTTGTTCCACTAATAAATTCTTCTTGAGTTAATTCAGTGATTTCATTATTCTCAGTTGATAAGTTGACAGAAGCGTTGATAGTTAAATCATCAGTTTTAACAATTTGTGATGATAAAATTAGTTCAATACCATAGTTTCTCAAAGCTCCTACATTTGTTGTAACAGATGAGTTACCAGTTGAAATTGGTACTGGTTTGCTGTAAATTAGATCAACACTTTCTCTATCATAATATTCGACAGATCCATCTAGTTTTCCACCAAATAAACCAAATTCAACACCGTAGTTAGTTGTAGCAGTTTTTTCCCAACTTAAGTAAGGATCATTTAAACCACCTGCAAGTACACCAGTTGTACCTAATTGATTCCATCCAGTATTAAATAATGTAATGTAAGGGAAACTTCCGATTCCTCTATCATTACCAACTTCACCATATGAAGCTTTAACTTTTAGGAAGTCGACAACATCAGAGTCAGCTAAAAAGCTTTCTTCAGAAATTATCCATGAACCTCCAACTGAATAAAAAGTACCTTCTCTTACTGATTGAGCAAATTTTGAAGATAAACCTTGTGAAATACTACCTTCTACAAAATATTTTTCATCAAAATTATATTTTACTCTTCCAAGTAAATTAGTATATCTCTGTTGAGCTGTTGAACCGCTTACATCGGATGGAGTAGTAGCTCCATTTAAAATTTTAACACCAGGTAAAAAACCCTCACCTGAAGCACCAAGTGCATCAGTCTCATAGTTGTTAGCAACATAAATTACATCAACTCCAAGATTATGATCGTCAAAAGATTCAGTATAAGTTAATTGCTGTTGTGAGTTTGTTTGCATAGTCAAGTTTCTTGATTGAGTAACTCTACCATTTACACTAGATGCGTAACCGTTATCTCTATCAATATATTGATACAGAGAGAACATGTAAGATTGGTAAGCTAATCTAGAAGTAAAGGAAAGGTTATCCATTATATCAACTTTTCCATATATTGAAGCGTTAAAGTCAGTTCTAAGGTTGTTTATGTCGTACAAGAATAAAGAACCATAAGCATTTTCATCTTCAAATACAGGTCTCACACCATTTACTAAAATACCAGAATTAGCACCGTAGTCAAATTGTCTTCCACCATTAGAATCAGTTAAGTAGGATCCATCTGCATTTCTTCTGTAAATAGGGTAGAAGTTTGGCACATTATATATCCATTGAACAGTACTTGAGTATCCACTACCAGATTGAGTAGGTACATTTTGTGTAGATCTCGTGTAACCAACATTCATTCCAACAGAGAAAATATCATTTACTTTGCTATCAAGTTTAATCCTTGAGGAAAATCTCTCAAAGTTTGTTGTGGTTACATTACCATCTTCACCTAAGTAATTAGTTGAAAAGAAATAAGAAGTATTCTTACTACCTCCAGATAAGTTAACACCAATTTCATCGAAACTAGCAGTACTATCCATTAAAGCACCTTTCCAGTCAGTATCCCAAAGTGGACTAGCAGTTAATTTTCCGTCAGTTCCAACAGGGTTATCAACTCCGTATGGGTTATACCCAACACTTGAACCGAAATTAGCAGTTGCAGCAGCATTTGCAGCAGCAAGACTTAATCCACCACCGTCGATGTACTCATTTCTTTTTGCTTCCCAATATAATTCTGACCAATCGTTAATGCCCATTAATTCATGAGTTTTAACAGCTTCACTAGCTAAACCTTTTTTGATGTTAACCGTGATTTTAGCTTCAGAATTTAATTTTCCAGATTTAGTAGTAATGATAATAACACCATTGGCAGCTGCAGCACCATAAAGAGCAGTAGATGATGCATCCTTTAAAACTGTAATAGATTCAATTTGACCTTGGTCAAGTGAATTTAAATTACCAGCATAAGGAGCGTTATCTACAACAATTAGCGGAGATGCAGAAGCATTGATCGAACCAATACCTCTAATCCTTATTGTTGGGTTAGAACCTGGTACACCACCAGATGATATAATATTCACACCAGGAACAGATCCTTGAAGTGCTTGAGTAACTGAAGTTGCTTTAGAAGCTTCTAAAATTTCAGTTCCTATGGTTGCGACAGATCCAACAACAGATTGTTTAGTCTGAGTACCATAAGCAGTTACGATTACCTCGTCAAGAGCACTATCTTGAGATAGTGTAACATTAATAGTTAAAGAAGATCCAACTGTAATATCTACAGTTTGATATCCAACATAACTAAAAGACAACACATCACCAGATGATGCGTTAATAGAGTAATTACCATCAAAATTTGTGGTAACACCACTTGAAGTTCCTTGTACAACAACAGTTGCACCAGGCAACGCAGTACCATCTGCATCAGTCACAGTTCCTGATATAGAACTCTGAGCATATGCTACAATACTTGTTGCTAAGAATAACAAGGAAAATAGTTTTAAACGTTTTTTCATTTTATTTAGTTTATTAAATAGCCCACAAATATGTTAAATTTTTGTTAACAAACAAAAGAAAAACAAAAAAATTTATAGATATGCCCCTCAAGTTGAAAGAAACATTAATATGTGATTTCCATTTTTATTTATTGATTGTTTTGAATTTTTCAATATTATTACCATAAATTCATAATTTATAAAAATTAAACCCCTTCTTCTAAGAAGTCTTTAATTCACAAACCACTTAATATTAATTTGTAATTTTGATTGTAACATTTATGTATACAATAACTCATATTAAAAATGAAAATTATTTTTGTAGAATAAACAGTTTTAAAAGTTGAAAACAAGTTTTTTTAAACAGCTCAAAAATGATCAAATTCCAGGTGTAGTATCCATATCTTTATTGCCCTCTGGAAACAATCTTGTACTATTTGAATACAAATCACTTTGTCCAAACTGGAAACTATCAGAAAAATTTAAGTTAAAAAAAATTAATGAAGATTTTTTTTATGATGAGTTTTTTGATCAATTAAATATGTTAAATCCAAAAGAAACATATGAAAATATATTGACTCTTGTTAAAGGATATGAACCTGTTTTGATGACTCATGGTAATAAAACTAAGTTCTGTCATAGACACATTGTTGCTGAGTGGTTTGAGAAGAGTCTCGGATTAGAAATTCAGGAACATAATGTAGGAAAAGTGATTAGGAAAAAAGGTTACATGCAAAAAATTAAAAATCCAACACTATTTTAACATGAAATTTTATCAAATAATTTTTTTACTCATTTTTTTTAATTGTAGTAAAAACGATAATCCTAACTGTTGCCCTGACATTGATTTAGGAAATAGAGACAATGTAATTATTGAAAATTCTGTATTTAAAATTTCATACAACGAATTAAAAGAACAGCCTAACTGGGTTGAATATACAGTGAAAGAATTTGTTAAAGTAGCAGATAGGGGAAATATGGACTTCTATTTAGAAAACAATATCAAAACCTCTGACAATAACGATTATTATAATAATCCTTGGGACAAAGGACATATGGCTCCAGCAGGGTCTTTCACGGATTCATGGTCTAATCTTGCTAAAACCTTTTCATTTGTTAATTGCGCACTACAGTTAGATAATTTAAACCGTGGAGAATGGCGTGAACTAGAAGAAGAAGTTAGGGAACTAGCAAAATCAGAGGGGCCAATTAAAGTTAGAATTGAACTAAAGTTTTCATCTTCCAGTGAAGTTTTATCAACTGGAGCAACAATACCAGATGGATTTTATAAGTTTTTAAGTTTTAATGATGGATCAAAAATGTGTTTTTATTTTGAAAATCAAATAACCGATAAAAACTGGTCTGAATATCAGATAAATTGTAACTAGTTGATAATTTTATTTAAAATTGATTTTCTTCCAATCTTTTTAGTTATGATATCGTTTTTAATATTCCATCCTCTAGCTGGTGAAAATGCTCTGGCATAGTAAATTATTTGAAGATGGAGTTTATTCCACAATTCTTTAGGAAATAATCTTTTTGCATCTTCTTCTGTTTTTTTAACACTTTTTCCATTTGACATTCCCCATCTATACAATGTCCTGTGAATATGCGTATCCACAGGGAAGGCTGGTATTCCAAATGCTTGTGAAACAACAACGCTAGCTGTTTTATGTCCAACAGCTGGTAATTCTTCTAAATCATCCAGTTTTTGAGGAACTTTTCCATTATGTTTTTCGATAAGTATTTTAGATAATCCAAAAATACCTTTTGACTTCATTGGAGATAAACCCACTGGTCTTATAATTTCTCTTATTTCTTCAACGCTTAGCTTTATCATGTCATAAGGGTTATCAGCTTTTTTAAAAAGTATTGGAGTTATTTTATTTACACCTGCATCTGTACTTTGAGCGGAAAGCAGTACTGCTATAAGTAGAGTATAAGGATCTTTGTGATTTAATGGAACATCTAATTTTGGAAAAAGATCTTCCAAAGTATTAATTATAAAATTTATTTTATCTGCTTTTTTCAATTTTGTAAATTTAACAACTAAATTATATTATTTATGAAAACTCTTAAGATTGGTGATAAAATACCAAATTTTGAATGCTTGGACGAAAATGAAAAAACTTTTAAAAGCATTGATTTAATTGGAAAAAAGTTAATTATCTTTTTTTACCCCAGAGCAAATACGCCGGGTTGTACTGCGGAAGCATGTAATCTTTCTGAAAATTATCAAACTTTAACTGATTTGGGTTATAACATTGTTGGAATAAGTTGTGATAAGCCAAAATCACAAAAAAATTTTTCTAATAAATTTGGATTTCAGTATCCTCTACTCGCAGACGTAGATAAAAAGTTAGTTAATTTGTTTGGAGTTTGGGGTCCAAAAAAGTTTATGGGAAAAGAATACGATGGTATTCACAGAATGACTTTTATTTTTAATGAAAAAGGAATTGTGCAAAGGGTAATTGATAAGGTTAAAACAAAAGACCATACCAATCAAATTTTAAATAATTAGATTATTAGTGAAATCCAAAAAGTTTTTTCTCTTTTATTAATTCTGAAATAGTCTCTGGCAGTTTGTCTTCCCATCCATCATTTTTATTTTGGATGTCAAATAAAACTTCTCCAGAAAAAATATCTAATAGATCTTTATTGTAATCTATTATGTCTTTTATTTTATTATTGTCTTTGAAAAATTTGTAAAGATTTTTCATATTGTCATGAACTTGGAGGTTGTTACTGTTAATTAATTTCTTTTCTTTAAGCATTGGATATAAATATATTTCAATTTCCTTTTTAAAAAGTTTACCAAATGCTTCTAATATTCCTCCGCTCAGAGAAGAGTAGTAATTTTCATCAAAAACTTTAACTAGATTATCTACTCCCATTGCCAAAACAGTTTTTTTCTTCGAGTAATTCGAAAAATAATCTGACAACTTGTAATATTCTTGAAAATTAGTCAATAAAACTGTTTTTCCAGTTGAGCATAGTAATTCTGCTCTATCCAAAAAATCTTGTTCATTAATATCAGTTTTACCACTCAAAAGATTGGACAAAGTGATTTCAAAAATTGACATTGTATTTTTCATATCAAAATCCTTATCATTAGAAATCATTTGAAAGGATTTTTGATACATGTCTTCATTAACTTTTGTTAAGGGTCTGAAACTCCCTCTCATTGCCAATATATTTTTGTTATATAATACAGCAGCTGGAAGAATATTGTTCCCATCAGGACCAAACATTACAGCTTGAGTCATTCCGTTTTTTACTAAAATTAAACTCATCAGCCTATTGTCAACGCCTTTAAAAAGAGGACCAGAAAAATTAATAGTGTCAATTTCAATCGCCTGAGGATCAATATGATCATATAAGTATGTTATGAGTGACCTTGGCTTGTTATGTTTGTAATAAGCTCCATAAATTAAATTAACTCCCATAATTCCAAGAGCTTCTTGTTGTGCTTTGGTATCAATTAAATGAAATCTTACATGCATTTGGATTTCACTATATTCCTCACTTGAGTTAGTTTGAAATCTAATACCCATCCAACCATGACCTTTAAATTTTTTAGCAAAATCAATAGTAGCTACGGTGTTGGCAAATGAGAAAAACATCTTGTCGGGATTTGAATCTCTTTTGACTCGGGTTTCTAATAGCTTTATTTCATGTTTTAGCATTTTACCCAATCTTGATTTAGTAACATATCTTTTGTCATCTTCAATTCCGTAAATAGCATCACTGAATCCCTTGTCATATGCGCTCATTGTTTTAGCAATTGTTCCAGATGCACCACCAGCTCTGAAAAAGTGTCTAGCAACTTCTTGTCCAGCACCTATTTCTGAGAAACTTCCATAGATATTTTCGTTGAGATTAATCCGCAAGGCTTTGTCTTTTACAGAAAGAAGATTTTCAAAATCTTTATCACCTTTTAAGGAGACTACCATAACATATAATTATTACAAATTTAGTAAAGTATTATTGATTTAGTTATAGAAAAAATTAAATTTGATTAATAAATGAAATTAATTTTTTTAGGAACAGGAACTAGTACAGGTATTCCAACAATTGGAGTAGATAAACCTGTATGTAGAAGCTCAGATTCCAGAGATGTTAGAATGAGATCATCAGTTGTTCTACAGATTGGTAATAAAAATATATTAATAGATTGTAGTCCTGATTTTAGACAACAAATGTTAAAGTCTAAAATATCTAAAATTGATGCAATCTTGTTTACACACGAACATTCTGATCATACTGCAGGCCTGGATGATGTTAGGCCAATTTCGTTTAGGTATGGAAAAATACCAGTTTTTGCTCATGAAAGAGTAGTGGCAAACCTTGAAAGGAGATTTGATTATCTTTTTGATGTAAAAGGATTTTACACAGGATCTCCTCACATTTTTTCAAATGTTATTAATGAAGACAGCGATTTTAATATTTATGATATAAATTTTACAGCAATCACTTACATGCATCATAAACTTCAGGTATTTGGTTTTAGATACAAGAATATTGCATACATAACTGATTTAAAAGAAATTTCTAAAAAAGAGTTATCAAAGCTTTATAATTTAGACGTATTAGTTCTCAATGCGCTTAGACACAAGGAGCACTATTCTCATATTAATCTTATTCAAGCATTAGAAATTATTGATGAATTAAAACCTAAAAGATCTTATTTAACTCACATTGCACCAGATATGGGTATGCACAATGAAACTCAAAAAGAATTACCTGAGAATGTTTTTTTAGCTTATGATTTGCTAGAGGTGAAATTTTAATATTTATTTTTTAGCCAATTTAAAAATGAATTTAAATTTTCTTTATTAACTCCGTGACTTTGATTAAAAGAATTAAATTCATAAAAAATCCCTTTTTGATCCAAAATTTCAAGTGTTTTTTTTGATTCTAAAAATGGAATTGTTTCATCGTTTTGGCCGTGTGAGATATAAATAGATGTTTGTGTTTTTTTAGTATTAAATTCGATTATCTTTTCTTCAACATAACCACTTAACGCAACTAAATTCTTTATAAGTCCTGGGTTAGACAATGCTAATGAGTATCCCAAAATGGCTCCTTGACTAAAACCTATTACAGTTACTCTTTTCTCATCACAGTTATATTCTTCACATATAATTTTTATCTCACGAGCAATAGACTTTGAGCTAATAATTGCCTTTGCTTGATCAAAAGATTTAACATTATTTTCAAAATATATATCATACCATGCATACATTCCATCATATATTGTTAACGGTGCTCTAAGAGAAAATATGTTATGGTTTTCATTAAAAAAATCTTTAAAAGAGAATAAATCATTCTCATTACTTCCATATCCATGTAGCAGAATGATTAGTGGTTCTTTACATGATTTATTTTTAGATAATCTATAGGTATGGTAAAGTTTACTATTCAAGAATTAAAATCTTAGAATTTGAAACGATTCCATAAGCTTTTCCCGTTAATTCTGAGTCAATAAATGAGCTATTTTTGGATTTAGATAGTATATCTGCCTTTGAGAAAGAGTAATTTTTATCAGGATTGAATAATGATAGTTTAGCATTAGATCCAATACTTAAAGAAGGTTTTTTGATGGAGAAAATATTATAGCCAGAAGTTAAAATTTTAATCGTTTTATTAAGGTCAAATAACGAGTTTAATGCTCCAAAAGCAGATTCAAGTCCGGTTGATCCAAAAAGAGAATTTTCAAAATCAGTTTTTTTATTATCAATATCAATTGGGCAATGATCAGAAGTGACCATGTCAATGGTTCCATCAATGACATATTTAATAAGTTCTTTTCTGGTTTTTTCATCTCTAATTGGCGGCATAACTTTAAATCTAGTATCAAAATCTTTAAGCCTTTCATCATTGAAAAATAAATTATTAATTGAAATACTGCACCAAACATTTAGGCCCTTTAATTTTGCTTCCTTAATTCTTTTCACAGAATCTATGGTTGATATTGTAGGTATCAAAAGTTTTCCTTCAGTATATTCTAAAATTTTTAAATCTCTCGATACTGCAATTTCTTCAGAAACAGCAGGGAATCCTTTAATACCATAAATAGTACTTATGTCTCCTTCGTGAACTTGGGCATTTTTTGATATAGAATCCTCAATTGGAAATGATAGTATAAGACCATTAAAATGTTGGACATACTGAAGAGCTGTTTTTAATAAATTGGGGTTTTTAATAGCTTTTTTAAAATCGTTGAAACCAATACAACCAGCATCATGCATTTCCTTCAAGTCTGCAAGTTCTTTAGAATCACTTTCTTTGCTAAAAGCTCCCAAAGGATGAACTGAAACAACAGAATTTTGTGTTTTAGATTTAATATAATTAATATCAGCCTTTGAGTCTAATATTGGCAAAGTTTCTGAATTTAAGATAACATCTGTGAAGCCGGATAACCCTGCAGATTTAATACCATTTTCTAAATTTTCTCTTTCCTCCAAACCAGGTTCGCCGAAACAAACACTAGAGTCCAACCATCCAATTGAAACATGAAGATTTTCCTTCGAAATAATAGTTTTTGCAGATTGACTTATGTTTTTACCAATCTTTTTAATAACTCCTTTATCGATGTAAATATCAAGTACTTTGCCGTCTAGTGGATTGTCGGCATCAATAATTTTAGCAGACTTTATTAGTATTGACATATTAGAGTCAAATTCATGCAAATATAATTATAAGTTTTTTAAAAAAGTTAAAAATTTTCAAAAGCACCCAAACCAAAGAGAGCAAAATCATATTTTACAGGATCATTTTTGTCCATAAATCTTAAGGAGCTGTCTAGCTCATTTAAAGCTTTTAAATCATTTTGTTTTCTTTTAATTAGATTTAGCTTTCTTGCTGTATTTGCAGTGTGGATATCAAGTGGGCATGAAAGCATTGATGGACTCAAATTATTCCACAAACCAAAATCTACATTTTTATCTTTTCTTACCATCCATCTAAGAAACATGTTTAATCTTTTACATGCTGAATTTTTTTTTGGGTTTGAAACATGCTTTTGAGTTCTATATTGATGATCTATTGAAAAAAAAATTTTTCTAAAATTATTGATATTTTGGTAAACAAATTCATCATTCTTGAATTTAGAAAAAATATTTTCTAGTCCGCCATGATTCTTGTAAATATTTTGAAGAGATTTTAAGAAAAATAATAAATCAATGGAATTAAATGTTCTGTGAACAAAATCAATTTTTTTTAAATCATTCTCTCTAAAATTCATAATAAAATCATAAGGGGAATTTCCTGTCATATTTATTAGTTTTTTTCCACTATTTATAATTGATTTTCTATTTCCCCAAGCAATAGTACTTACAAGAAAACTAATTATTTCTATATCTTCTTTTTCAGAAAATTCGTAGGGAATTGATATTGGATCAAAGCTAATAAACGATTTTTTATTATACTCAATATATTTAAATTCTAAAAGATCTTTAACTTCTTGACTAAGCCCAACTACCATCTTTTAAAGTATAGCATTTATTAGATGTTTTAGCAAAATCTTTATTATGAGTAACCAACACAATTGTTAAACCCTGTTCAGTATTTAGCTTTTTGAAAAAATCCATTATTATTTGCTCATTTTTGGAATCAAGATTTCCAGTAGGTTCATCAGCTAATAATATTTTTGGATCATTTATAAGTGCTCTTGCAACAGCTACTCTCTGCCTTTCTCCTCCTGAAATTGAATCAGGATATTTTTTTAAAATATTTTCAATCCCTAAGAGCTTAGCTAACTCTTGAGTTTTTTTTAAGTAATTTGTTTTTGAATAATTCCCGATCATGGCAGGGAGAATTATATTTTCTTCTAAATTAAGTTCTGGTAGAAGTTGATGAAATTGAAAAATAAAGCCAATATTATTATTTCTAAATTCGGAAAGTTGATTGTCATTAAGCGAAGGTATTTCAATTTCATTTAAATATAATTTACTTTTTGGATCGTTTTTAAAGCTTTCTATTGTTCCAATTATATTCAATAATGTTGTCTTTCCAGCGCCTGAAGGACCAATTATAGAAACAAAATCACCTTTTTTAATATTTAAGGAAACACTATCTAAAATCTTTTGGGTTCCATAATACTTTGTAATATTTTTTAAATTTATCATTTACGTCTGAATCTGTTAACATCAATTAAATAATTTAATCGTAAAGATAGTTGATGTTCAATAGGAATATCAAATAAATTTTTTAAACTTTTATAATAATCCAAACCTGAATTATTGTCTCTATTGAAAATTTGATTTCTATATAAAAAAACTAAATTACTTCCTGGAGCAAACCACCACTCAAAATTTAAATCTATATTCCATAAATTGAAATTTGTATTTGGATTTTTATCTAAAAGATTATAATCTGCAGATTCTCTGTATCCATTAGCATTTAGTCTGTACAAAACTTTATCATAATTGGCTTTGCTCCAGAAATTTCTAAAGTTCAGAAATATATTTTTTTTATTATCAATTTTGTATTCAATTTTAATAGAGTTTTCTACTGATTCAAGGTCTCTAACTCCAAAATAGATTTCTTCATTATCTTCCATAATAAAACCTATATCATCTTGTACATTTTTGACTTCAGAAATAATTTTAGTTGACAATTTATCAGAAAATCTAAAATTGAGGTTTAATTCATATCTATTGTATATTTTTTTTTCATTAAACTCTTCATTGAATGATGTTATATTTGAAAATTCAATTTTTGAATAAACTTTTTTGTTATTATTGGTACTATAACTTAATAGAACATCTAATTCAGATGGATTAATTATAAATCTGTCATTATTCCTTGTTTCATAATAATCTTTTTCTCTATCTGTATATCTCATTATAAATCCAATTCCACTCAAGTTTTGAAGTTGAATCATATTAGCAAATCTAAATCCAGTTCTTATTCTCTCACCATCATCAAATCTAAAACTTCTACCAACATAGAGTGAACTACTAAACCCTCTAAAAAGTTTGTTGTCCTCTAGTAACCTGTAGGAAACCCTACCTCCAACTCTTTGAGAATTTTGTGTTGTAAAATACCCTAATTCATTTTGGTTATAATATTTATCAGCACCAGTCCAGTGCAGAAAAAACTGAAAATTACCTTCGAGTTCTTCAGCGCTAAAATAACCTCTAAAACCATTTTTTTCAGAAAATCTTGGAGCATAACTTCCATAAATAGCACTTTGAATATTATATTTTCTTTTATTATCAAAAATATTTGAAACGAACGCAATATTGTTTCCATTAAGACCATTTTGCCTGTTGATATTAGTATTTAAGAGAGAAATAGAAGAAACATCATTAATTACCTCCTGTGTAAGTGAAATTATATTATAATTAGTTAATGGAGCAATCAATTCCTCTCTTTGACCTCCTGTTTGATTGTTTTTAATGTAAGCTTTTGCTTTGTCTGTTACAGCATTTATAATCCCAATACTTAATTTATTTTCAGTTATCCCAGTAATTTTTACTGAATTTATAAGTTTTGGTTTTCTATCATAATTTAGAATTTCATCATTTTCAGTTAAATAGTCATTTTCATTAAAGTTTAATTTCTGACCTATTCTTCGACTGTAAAAAAAATCACCTGGTCTGAACCCTAGGTCTGCTTTCTCAAACATTGATGCACCTTCTGTAAAAAAAGCTCGATTTTCATCAAATCGTTGTTCAAAAGGGCTAAGATTTAGTTCCTCATCATCAAAAGCAACCTGCCCAAAATCAGGAATTAGTGTTAAATCAAGAGTAAAACTATTGGACAAACCATATTTCAAATCTAATCCTGCTGAATAAGATGAGTTAGACGAATAATTCTTTTTGAGATTTAATGCCGATTGTAGGTATGGATATAAAAATAATCTTAATGGTGGTTTTACAGATTTTAAATTTTTAACTAATCCAAGTTTTTCAGGCCAAGTGTAAGTTCTGATATCAGTAGGATTCCATGTATAAGTTTCTTCAAAATCTTGTATTCTTCTTGAAAAATTTATACCCCAATTCTGTAATTCTGATTTCGGGAATCTGAGCGCACTGTATGGAATAACCATTTCAACCGTCCAACTGTCATCATTTAAAGAAACTTTTGAATCAAAAACCGTATCATAATTAAAACCACTCTTATCCCATTCTCTTGTAAAATAGCCATCATTTACAACGCCTGAACTGGTCACAGAAAAACCATAATGTCCTTCTTTGTTGTCGTATGGATTAATTGAAACCCAAAACAATTCAAAATTACCCGACATAGCATCATCTCTAACCGCAAGTTCCTTTTGGATTTCTTGCATATTAGGATGTTTTATCTTAGCTGCAATATAAACAGCATCATTATCATAACCGAAGTAAGCAATTGTTTCATATTCAGAAGGAATTTTTTTTCCAAATCTTGTTTCTGGAAGTGCTAAAACAAAATCTGTTAATTCAGTACTTTTACTCCATTGATTATCATTTAACTTACCATCAATTTTAGGAGGATAATCAAACCTTACTGCATCAAAAGATTTTCTTTCCTGAGAAGAGATAATTATTGAACTTGCAAGAGTCAAAAAAGTTATTATTCTTTTCATCATAGATTTAAATTATTAACTAAAAGTTTCTTAAATAATATCATAAACATTAAGCTAATAATTAAAAATTATAAGACATATTTTTGTATTATTGGTTTAATATGATCAAAGACTATGCAATTCTAGCATCAGGCTGTTTTTGGTGTACAGAGGCCGTATTTGACAATGTCAATGGAGTTCTGTCTGTAATACCTGGGTATATTGGTGGTAAAATATTAAACCCCTCTTATGAGCAAATTTGTACTGGGAATACAGGTCATGCCGAAGCTGTTAAAATAGAATATGACAGTAATACAACTTCTTTTTATAATCTTTTAAAAGTATTTTTCAAAACCCATGATCCAACAACCTTAAACAGACAAGGCAATGATGTTGGTACTCAGTATAGATCCTCAATTTTTTATAAAAATGATCATGAATTAGAGATTTCAAAAAAAATTATTACAGAATTAAATATGTCTAAAGTTTTTTCGAACAAGATTGTTACTAAGTTGGAGAAAGAATCAAAATTCTTTGAAGCTGAAGACTACCACAAAAAATATTTTTATAAAAATCCTGAAAATATGTATTGCCAATTAGTTGTAAAGCCAAAAATTGACAAATTTCTGAAAGATAATTCTAATACTTAGATAAAAATTTAAATCCCATTCTTATTAGCATCTTTTTCAAAAAATTCCAAAACCACTTAAACTCACCAAAAATGATGGCTACTATAATTAATATTACTTGATATATAGGAAATACAATTACTAATCTAAGAATCAAATTTATTAACGTACCCTCTTCAACAATATTTAAATAAGATATAAATGGTTTGCTTAACCATGCAGCTATAGAACCTGTTATTCCAAATACAATAATTATCTTTATGATTTGTGTATCAGATCTAATTCCCCATCTTTTTTTTAGATTTTCAAGCATTTTTTAGAATACTTGTAATTTGGTTAGCGAGTTCAATTCCAATTCTATCTTGAGCTTCTGATGTTGCAGCACCAATGTGCGGAGTCATTGAAACTCTTGGACTCATTAAAACCTTTAAAGAAGGTGTAGGTTCATCTTCAAAAGTATCAAGTGCAGCAAAACTTATTTTATTACTATCTAGATTTTTCAAGAGTTCAGATTCATCAAGAACTCCTCCTCTTGCAGCATTTATAATTCCAACACCGTCTTTCATTTTTTCAAACTCGTTTTTACCAATAACATAATTTTTTTGAGCAGGAACGTGGAGTGTTATAAAATCTGAATTCATTAATACGTCATCCAAAATTGAGCTTTCTAATTCAAACCCAATTTTTTTATTATTTATAAAATCCAATTCTATTTTTACAGATTCGATATATTTATCATAGTAGATTACATCCATACCAATCCCCAGAGCAATTTTAGCAGTTTCTTGACCAATCCTGCCAAAGCCAATTATTCCAAGAGTTTTACCTTTTAGTTCAGTTCCTTTTGAATAATTCTTTTTTAGTTTTTTAAAATTAGAATCCCCTTCTAATGGCATATTCCTGTTTGAATCATGTAAATATCTTACACATGAAAAAAGATGAGAAAAAACCAGTTCCGCAACAGAATGTGATGATGCTGCAGGTGTATTTATAACTGAAAGACCTTTTGATCTTGCGTATTCGACATCGATATTGTCCATTCCAACACCACCTCTTCCAATTAATTTTAGACTAGGACATTTATCGATTAGCTCTTTTCTTACAGTTGTTGCACTTCTAACTAATAATCCAATTACATTGTTTTCGTTTATATAATTTTCTAATTGTTCTTGAGCAACGTTTGTTGTTATAATTTCAAACCCTGAATTCTTAAGTTTGGTAACACCTGAATCGGAAATACCATCGTTTGCTAAAATTTTCATATTAAATATTTTTTTCGAATTTTTTCATTGCATCTACAAGAACTTCTACAGACTCTAAGCTTAAAGCATTATAAATTGATGCCCTGTAACCTCCAACAGATCTATGACCATTAATCCCAGAAATATTTTCTTTAAAAACTATTTCATCAAATGTTGTCTTTTTTGATTCATCCGTAAGATTAAAAGTCACATTCATTATACTTCTATCTTCGACAGCTGCAAATCCTTTAAACATTTCGTTTCGGTCAATTTCATCATAGATTTTTTTTGCTTTTAGTCGATTTCGTCTTTCAACTTCTTTTATTCCTCCAATTGATTTTAACCATTGCATACTCAACATGCAAGCATATACAGGAAATACAGGAGGTGTATTAAACATACTATCTTTATCGCTGTGAATTTTATAATTCAGCATTGAAGGAACTTCTCTGCATATACGATTTAAGAGTGATTTTTTTATAACTACTAAGGTTGCTCCAGCAGGACCTATATTTTTTTGGGCTCCAGCATAAATTAAAGAAAATTTAGAATAATCAATTTTTCTGGAAAAAATTCCAGAGCTTGCGTCTGTAAAAAGCGGACACTTCACATCAGGAATTTCAGCATATTGAGTGCCAAAAATTGTGTTATTAGTTGTAATATGTAAATAATTTGATTCTGACGGAATGTTGTATTCTTTTGGTATATAATTATAATTTTGATCCTTTGAAGACGCTATTTCGTTTACTTTCCCAAAAAATTTAGCTTCTTTAATTGCCTTTGTAGACCAGGCACCAGTATCAATATATGATGCATTAGAGTCTAAAAAATTATATGCCATCATTAGAAACTGCATACTTGCTCCTCCTTGAAGAAAAAGAGAAGTGTATTCATCATTATTTAAATCTAAAAGTTCTAATGAAAGAGATCTTGCATCTTCCATTATTTTAACAAATTCTTTACTTCTATGTGATATTTCAAGGATAGATAATCCTATATTATCTAGTTCTAGAACTGATTTAGAGGATTTTGAAAATACATCTTGTGATAATATACTTGGACCTGCGCTAAAATTATGTTTTTTCATAAATTAAAAAAGCAAAATAACAAAAAACACAACAAATAATGGAGAACTAAATTAATTTAGTTTTAACAAAAAATTAAAAGTATCAATATTGTCAGCAAAATCGCATAGTTTAGGTTCTTGAGTTTTACCAAAATTTATTTTTTTTGGATAATTATTATTAGATACTATGCATTGAATTTTTTTACTGTTTTTTTTAATTATTTTATTAATTTCATCTTTAAATTTATAATATTCAAAATAGACTGTCCCAACAGGCGATCCAATTTTTTCAGATTCTTTTAGCAAAATAAAGCCATTGTCATAAAAGTTTTCTTTGTTAAGTAAATATATTGCTCTGTAATAGTCATAATTATTAGCATAAGAATTTTTGTTGATAACTTCTTTCCACGATATGAATGAATTAAATAATTTATCAAGATTATAATTTAATGGGATATAGATTTTAGAAATATTTCTACATCCAAGTCCATAATAATAAAAAATATCATTTGCTAATAATTGAATTTCATTTTCTGATTCATTTCCATCTAAAATTGCTATTGAGTGTCGATTTCGCCTAATAATTTTAGGATAATTTTTAAAATATGAATCGAACTGATTAGCACTTATATTGTTTCCTGTTGCAATTACTGCATCAAATTCTGTTAGCTTTTTATCAATAATTTCAAATTTCATTGAAAAATCTGGGTTAATACTTTCTAAATAACCTAAAATAAATTTAAAAAGATGAGAATCCTTACTTGAAAGCTTAATCTTAGCAAAATTACCTGATATAATAACACAAAAAAAGTCATGAAAACCTACCATAGGAACATTTCCTGCCATAATTACAGCGACCTTTCTCTCTGTTTTTTTATTTTCAATTGAATAATTAGATAAAAAACTATTAATAGACTTTTTAGTCAAAACATTAGACCATGCAGTAAGAGATTTTAAAATATTTCTTTCATTAAAAAATGAATTATGAATTATACTTTCATTAATTGCTTTTTTAAATTTATTAAGTTCGTTATGATCTAACTTTTTTTTAATAAAAGCGTCAAAAAACCTACCTAATTTGACAAAAAGCGTGATTCTATTATTTAAGTTCAATTTTTCATTTTTTATAAAGATATTAGTTAATTTTGAGCCAAATTAATATATGGCAATTAAAATAACAGATGATTGTATTAATTGTGGTGCATGTGAACCTGAATGCCCAAACACAGCAATATATGAGGCTGCTTACGATTGGAAATATTCTGACGGTACGAGTTTAGGCGGAAGCACTGTTCTTCCTAATGGTAATCATATAGACGCTAACCTAGAACAGGAGCCTATTTCTGATGAGTTTTATTTCATTGTCACTGACAAATGTACCGAATGTAAGGGGTTTCATGAAGAACCTCAATGTGCTGCTGTCTGTCCTGTAGATTGCTGCATTCCTGATGATGAAAATATTGAATCAGAAAATGATTTATTAGCTAAACAAAAATTTATGCATCCCGATCAATGAAAGCAGGAATTGTTGGTCTTCCGAACGTTGGTAAATCTACATTGTTTAATTGTTTAACCAATGGAAAAGCTCAAAGTGCAAACTTTCCTTTTTGCACAATAGATCCAAATTATGGTGCGGTAACAATTCCAGATTCCAGACTTAATAAATTGGTTGAACTAGTTAAACCAGATAAGAGCATACCTAACTCTGTTGAAATTGTCGATATTGCTGGTCTAGTTAAAGGGGCAAGCAAAGGAGAAGGACTTGGAAACCAGTTTCTTTCAAATATTAGGGAAACTAATGCAATTATTCATGTATTGAGATGTTATGAAAATGATAATATTTCGCATGTAGAGGGTAGCGTTGATCCTTACAGAGATAAGGAAATCATTGATTTAGAATTACAAATCAAAGATTTAGAAACATTGGAAAAAAGAGTCGAAAGAATTGAAAGACAAGCAAAATCTGGTGATAAATCGTTTTTGAAGGAATTTAACGTTTTAAATCAAGTTGTTGAATCTTTAAATAAAGGAATTTCCATCAGGCTACAATCATGGTCAGATGAGGATTTAAAAAATTATATCGAACCTTTATCCTTATTAACATTTAAACCCGTGCTATATGTTTGTAATATAAATGAGAGTGAAATATCTAATAAAACACCAGAATTGGAAAAACTAATTAAAAATCTTAAACAAGAAGGTTCAGGTGTAGTTGTTTTAGCAGCAAAAATAGAAGAAGAGATAAATGAATTTGAAAATTATGAAGATAGAAAAATGTTTTTAGATGATCTGGGTTTATCTGATTCTGGCTCAACAAAATTAATTCGAGAAACTCATAAATTACTTAATCTATCAACTTTTTACACTGCAGGCCCAAAAGAAGTAAAAGCTTGGACTTTTGTTAATGGCTTAAAGGCTCCAGCTGTAGCAGGGACGATTCATTCTGATTTTGAAAAAGGTTTTATAAGGGCAGAAGTAATAAAATATGAAGATTTTATTCAATTCGGGTCAGAATCTAAAACAAGAGATGCTGGTAAACTAAATATTGAAGGAAAGGAATATATTGTTCAAGATGGGGATATTATTCATTTTAGATTTAACGTTTAGAATAGATTTCAACATTTAATTGTTAATTATTTTATTAATTCTTGAATTAAAATAAAAATCAAGAGTCATATCTTAGATCTCGTTTAGATTATGCCGCAAATATCATCATACACTGAAGAAAATATAAAATCTCTTGATTGGAAAGATCATATCAGGATGAGACCTGGTATGTATATTGGAAAGTTAGGAGATGGATCTGCATATGATGATGGAATTTATATTTTACTTAAAGAAATTTTAGACAACTCTATTGATGAGTTTGTGATGGGCGCTGGTAAAACAATTGAAATATCAATTAAAGATAATATTGTTAATGTAAGAGATTACGGTAGAGGAATTCCATTAGGAAAAGTTAAAGACGTGGTAAGTAAAATGAACACAGGCGGAAAGTATGACACCAGAGCTTTTAAAAAATCAGTTGGCTTAAATGGTGTAGGCACAAAAGCTGTTAATGCTTTATCTTCATTTTTTCAAGTTGATTCCTATAGAGATGGTAAAAATAAAACTGTATCATTCAAATATGGAGAGGTTGTCAGTGATGAACCGTTATCAGAATCTTCTAAACGAAAAGGTACTAAAGTGTCTTTTAAGCCCGATTTAAAAATTTTCAAAAATTACAAGTATAGAGCTGAGTATGTTATTAGAATGCTAAAATATTATGTTTACTTAAACCCTGGATTAACAATAGTTTTTAATGGAGAAAAATTAAAGTCCGATAATGGGCTAAAAGATTTATTGATAGATAATAATAATCCTGAAGATTTTTTATACCCAATAGTTCATTTAAAAGGTAAGGATATTGAATTAGCATTAACTCATAACAGAAAACAGTATAGTGAAGAGTATTATGCATTTGTTAATGGTCAGCATACTACACAGGGTGGTACTCATTTGTCTGCGCTTAGAGAATCGATTGTAAAGACAATTCGTGAATTTTTTAAAAAGCAGTATGACTCCTCTGATATAAGAAAGTCAATTCTTTGTGCTATTAGTATCAAGGTTATGGAACCTGTTTTTGAATCTCAAACAAAAACTAAGCTTGGATCAACTGAAATGGGTGGTGATCTTCCTACTGTTAGGACATATATTAATGAATTTATTGGAAAAAATTTGGATAATTTCCTTCATAAAAACCAAAAAGTAGCTCAGGAAATTCAAAAAAAAATAGTTCAAGCAGAAAGAGAAAGAAAAGAACTCTCTGGAATTAGAAAATTAGCAAGAGAAAGAGCTAAAAAATCTAATTTGCACAATAAAAAACTGAGAGATTGCAGAGTGCATTTAGGTGATATGAATAATGAACTTCGTCTTGATTCGACTTTATTTATCACTGAAGGTGACTCAGCTAGTGGTTCAATTACCAAATCAAGAAATGTAAATACGCAAGCTGTTTTTAGTCTAAGAGGAAAGCCCCTCAATTCTTATTCGATGACTAAAAAAATTGTTTATGAAAACGAAGAGTTTAATCTGCTGCAGGCAGCTTTGAATATTGAGGAAGGGATTGAAAAGTTAAGGTATAATAAAATTATAATTGCTACTGATGCTGATGTGGATGGTATGCATATTAGGCTTCTACTTATCACATTTTTTCTCCAATTTTTTCCAGAATTAATAAAGGAGGGGCATTTGTTTATTTTACAAACCCCACTTTTTAGGGTAAGAAACAAAAAAGAGACAATTTATTGTTATTCAGATTCTGAAAAAATAAATGCCATAGAAAAACTATCGACAAAAACTGAAATAACAAGATTTAAAGGGCTTGGTGAAATTTCTCCAAATGAATTTAAAAATTTTATTGGAGAGAATATGAGAATTGATCCAATTATAATAAACAAAGAGACTAGTATAGAAAATTTACTTTCCTTTTATATGGGTAAAAATACACCTGAAAGACAAAATTTTATTATTGATAACTTAAAAATTGATTTAGACAAAACTTAAATGAATCAAGAAGAAAATTTTAATGAAGATTTTAAATCTGACGATGAATCAGAAGATGTGTTGGTTCCAATTTCTGGCATGTATAAAGATTGGTTTATTGACTACGCATCATATGTTATTCTAGAGAGAGCTGTCCCCTCAGTTGATGATGGTTTAAAACCCGTTCAACGAAGAATTTTACATTCAATGAAAGATCTTGATGATGGAAGGTTTAATAAAGTTGCTAATGTTGTAGGTCATACAATGCAATATCATCCCCATGGTGATGCTAGTATTTCTGATGCAATGGTTCAAATAGGTCAAAAAGATTTGTTAATAGAAACCCAAGGTAATTGGGGTAACATACTTACAGGAGACTCTGCAGCAGCTTCCAGATATATTGAAGCAAGGTTATCTCAGTTCGCTTTGGAAGTAGTTTTTAGCCCTAAAATAACAGAATGGCAACTTTCTTACGATGGTAGAAGAAAAGAGCCTGTCAATCTACCAGTAAAATTTCCTCTTTTGTTAGCTCAGGGTGCTGAAGGTATCGCTGTTGGTCTTTCTACTAAAGTATTACCTCACAATTTTATTGAATTAATCGAATCTTCTATAAAGTTTTTAAGAGGAAGAAAGTTTGATTTGTATCCAGATTTTCCAACTGGTGGTGTTATTGATGTAACACAATATAATGATGGAAGGAGAGGTGGAAGAATAAAAGTAAGAGCTAAAATTGATCAATTAAATAAAAATACTTTAGTTATTTCACAAATTCCTTTTACAACTACATCTACATCATTGATTGAATCTATTTTAAAAGCAAATGACAAAGGAAAAATTAAATTAAAAAAGATTGAAGACAATACTTCCTCTGAGGTTGAAATACTTATTCATTTGCCCTCTGGAGTTTCCCCTGATAAAACAATTGATGGTCTTTTTGCTTTTTCAAACTGTGAGGTTTCAATTTCTCCATTAAGTTGTATTATTGACAATCATAAACCAATTTTTATTGGTGTCAGTGAAGTTTTAAAGAGATCTACAGAATTAACAAAAGAACTTTTAGGAAAGGAATTACGGGTTAAACTTGATGAGTTGAATCAATTGTGGCATAATTCAACTTTAGAAAAGATTTTTATTGAAAAAAGAATATATAGAAACATTGAAGAAAAAGAAACTTGGGATGATGTAATATTAGCAATAAATAAAGGTCTGCAGCCTTTTATCCATTCTCTAAAGAAAAATATTTCTGAGGAAGATATTATTCGACTTACTGAGATAAAAATTAAAAGAATTTCTAAATACGATATTGATAAAGCAGATAAAAAGATTAATCAAATTCAATATGATTTAAAAGATGTTCAATTTAAGATTGATAATTTAAACAACTATGCAATTAATTATTTTAAAGAATTAAAAACTAAATATTCTAGAGGAAGGCAAAGAAAAACAGAAATTAGAATTTTTGATGATGTTGATGTAAAAAAAGTGGTAGTCAGAAATTCAAAACTCTACATCAATAGAGTCGAAGGTTTTATTGGAACTTCTTTAAGAAAAGAAGAGTTTGTTGAGGACTGTTCAGATATTGATGATGTTATAGTTTTTACTGATGAAGGCAATATGATTGTTTCAAAAATTGAGAGAAAAAAGTTCATTGCAAAAAACATTCTACACGCAGCTGTTTTTAGAAAAAAAGATTCAAGAACTGTTTATAACATGGTATACAAAGATGGTAAAACTGGAACATCTTACATGAAAAGATTTAATGTAACAAGTATAACAAGGGATAAAATCTATAATCTTAGCTCAAATCATCCGAAAACTAAAGTTCTTTATTTTTCATCAAACCCTAATGGTGAAGCAGAATTAGTTACAGTTCAGTTAAGACAATCAAATTCTATTAAAAAATTAAAATGGGATATAGATTTTGGTGATTTAACAATAAAAGGCAGGTCTGTTAAAGGAAATATTGTTACAAAGCACTCCATAAATAAAGTTATTTTTAAAGAAAAAGGTTTGTCTACTTTAAAACCTAGAAAAATATGGTTTGATGAAACGGTTTCTAGGATTAATGTTGAAAATAGAGGAGAGTTATTAGGTGAGTTTAAACCTGATGATGATTTGTTGATTGTTAGTAGCTCAGGTTTTTTAAAAATATTTCCACCAGATCTTAATATGCATTTTCCTGATGATATGATTGTTCTTGAAAAAGCTGATAGATCTAAACCAATTAGTGTTATTTATTTAAATTTAAAAAAGAATGTTTATTTCATTAAAAGATTCGTGATCGGCGTTTTAAAAGGAGAACAAAAATATGTTGATATATCAAAAAATATCCAGGTAGAGTTGGTATCTACTGATTGGAAGCCTATTGTAGAAATTATTTTTAAAAGTGGTAAAGATTTAATTAAAAACAATATAAATGTTCATGATTATATCACTACAAAAGGTATAAAAGCAATTGGTAATCAGTTAAGTAAAAAACAACTAAAAGAAATAAATCTTTTAGATCCAATTCCTTTTAAACCAGAAATTAAACAATTAAACGAAATTGAGGTTATTGAAGAATTAGATCAAAAAGACAATAACAACTCAGACGAATCAAATCAGTCTCAAATAAAGCTTGATTTTTAATCGATTTTTATTGCTTTTCCTCTAATAAAGTTTTCACTACTTCCTACAATTGAAAATTCAAAATTATATCCATCGTCATCAGTTGAAAGAATTTTCATACTTATTGCTTTTTTTTCATCAATAGATTCTGGATTTTTTTTTGTTAAAATAAATTCACAATCTGAAACCCATCTTACATATGAGGTATCAATTTTATTTTGAAAAAACTCGATCTCAATACTGTCATTTCGGGTAAATTTTGAAATTACTATTTCGTTGTCAATTTTTGTTTTAAATTCAAAGGAACCGTTTTTGTAAAAATCACAATTTTTTTCAGGTAAGGTACAGCTTACAATAAAAAGAAATAAAAAGAAATAAGTATTAGAAGTTTTCATAAGTTTCAAATGAATTATCCTCATAAAATAAAATAATTTTGTTGACTTTCTTTTTACTATTTTCATTTTTTTTTTGCAAACTTAAGGCATTAGATGGGGAAGAGGTTTGAGATCCGTTTATTAACCACTCAGCATTTAAATCATTAAATGCATTAGATAATTTTATAATAAAATCTAAACTAGGTTTATTTCTTCTGCTTAAAATATGTGATATATTAGATTTTTGAACATTTATTTTCTTTGACAGATCAGACGCTGAAATATCCTTTTTTTTCATTATTTCTAAAATCCTTGATACTATATCATTCATGTTTACATTTGTAAATATAATTAAAAAAATATTACAAATAAGCCGCTTTTATTTATATATTATATAAACCAATTGTTTATATTTGATACTATAAAATATTGAAAAACAATATATTATATTTTATTAGTTTAATAATGTATATTTTCAGTACTTATTCAATGTTAATTCTGTGTAGTATTGTAAACATCACCAATTTTAATTTTAATAATTAAACATTAAATAATACATAAACATAAAAATATTTAGTAGTTGTTTAAAAAAATATTAGTGAATAATCAGTATATTTGCAAATTCATTGATAATACTGTAATATGAAATTTAAATTAGATGATGTTGATCATAAAATACTAGATCTACTTATTGGTAATTCAAGAGTCCCTTTTACTGACATAGCTAAAAAGCTTTTAATTTCTGCTGGAACAGTCCATGTTAGGGTTAAAAAAATGGAAGATGCCGGAATTATTAAAGGTTCTTCTCTTGCTTTAGATTACAAGAAATTAGGATATACTTTTATTGCCTACATTGGAATATTTTTGGAGAAAACACATTTAACAAATGTTGTCTTAGAAAAGCTAGATAAAATCCCTTTTGTAACTGTTGCCCACATTACAACTGGAAGGTTTAATATTTTTTGTAAAGTTAGGTCTCGAAACACAAATCATGCTAAAGAGATTATTTTTATGATTGATGACATTGTTGGTGTTTCAAGAACAGAAACTATGATATCTTTAGAGGAAAGTATAAATGACAAAAAGAGATTAATGCACAAGATATTTAACGAGATTAAATAGTTTTTTATGAGAAAACTTACTAAAAAAGAGAGGTTTTCAGAAAAAGTTCTCTCAAAATTTAATATTTACAATAGTATTTTTTCTACTCTAGCCTTCGAAAGTATTTCTGCAACAGGTCAATTATTACCCTTATTCAATGAAGTTTGTAGTAATGGTTATCAACAAAAAAAAGATCCAAAGTTTATAGTTGAATCTTTTTTTGCTAAATATTATAATGATCATTCAAGTAGAGATAAAATAAGATTATTATTTAAATTTATTCAATATGTTGAGCGACAAGTAGTTTTATTTGATGCAATTGAAGATGCAGCTTTTAGTGAAATTAATAATATGGATGGGGTTGGTACCCTCAGAAATCTTAAAGAACTCGTTGAGAC
>JBELHE010000011.1:0-27168 GCA_042091575.1 Cryomorphaceae bacterium | reverse complement strand
TCCTAAGTTCGAGTCTTAGAGGGGGAGCAAGCTTAACCGCTACATCACACACTCGCAAAGCCCACTATTAAGTGGGTTTTTCTTTTAAATATTTAAGATGAACATTAAATTAAAGATATAAAATTTGTCAGTTGGAATAAATAGTAATAGTAGATTTAGTTTTTTCATTTTTTTAATTGAATGTACGTAAAACAAATAGCAACTATGATTGTACAAATGATTATTACTTTGTTGACCCAATGTATATTTTTCATATCCATGATTTATTTTTTTTTAGAAAGTAATGTTTTCCAATCATTGTAGCCAATTACAATACCAAATGAAATCATTAATCCTCCCTGTATATAATCATCTTCCATAATTATTATGAAAATTGCAAATGCTATAAATAAAAAAGAAAGAACGAGTTTAGTTTTAAAATATGGATTATCATTTTTCATTGTAATAAAGCTACAAATAATACACAAAGGCAATTACTTGTTAACATTCAACAACTTCTAATCCTTATAAGTAAGATAATCTAACGAGAATTTATCATATAATCCGCCATCTTTAAAGCATTGTAGGCATTAACAATTCGACCTGAAACTGATAAGTCTGAGAAAGGAACTTTTTCCCCATTTGGTTTTTCCCATGATCTAGAACCCGGCTTTATAACTTCAAAATTAATTAATGTTCCTGAATTCATTAGAATATGCTTTACTTGGCTTGCAGATAGTTTTGGATAATATGAGCGTATTAATGCCGCAACTCCAGCAGCTGATGGTGCTGCCATGGATGTACCGCTAAATTTTGCGTATTCATTCTCAGGTGTAGTTGAATAAATTTGAACACCAGGTGCAAAAACATCTACATTAATTTTACCATAATTGGAAAAAGATGCTGGTAGGTTTTCATCATAGTTTGCGCTCATCGCACCAACGGTTAAAAAATTATCAGAAATTTCTGTTTTTAAATCTCTACTATCAATCGGAAATACTTTTTCAAAATCAATATTATTACCATCATTACCTGCCGCGTTTACAATTAGTACATCTTTTGAAGCTGCATATTCTATTGCTTCAAAAACCCATTCTTTTTTTGGAGAAAATCCTTTTCCAAAACTAGTATTAATTATTTTTGCACCGTTGTCCACTGCGTAGCGTAAACCTAAAGCTACATCTTTATCATATTCGTCTCCGTCAGGAACAGCCCTAACAGCCATAATTTTTACATTATTTGCAATACCATTAATTCCTATTTTATTGTCTCTTGATGCTGCAATAATCCCAGAAACATGAGTTCCATGAGATTCATCTTTTATTGAGTGCCCTGTTTTTGAATCTCCATACGGTTTATCATCCATTATGTTTGGATCATCTCCTAAAATATTCCTATACTCATTTTTTAAAGAATCACCATTTAATAATTCATCTGCTTTATCTACTAATGAATTTAATTCTTGAATTGCTTGACTTAAAGATCTTAAACCATTACCATACATTTGTTTGGCGATCGACAAACTTTGCTTCAAGGCATTGTCATCAGTTGAAGCATCCATAACATCATCTTTTGAATAATTTTTATTCTTAAAATATTTGGATAGAGTTGAATCAACATTGGACACCATTTGAAGCATTTGTCCATATCTTTTCTTGTTTGCTTCAGCACCATCTACTTTTTTATTATAAAATTCTGTTGCCTCCTTTAAGGTTTCCTCGTCAGCTATAATAGGATCTTTTACAATACGTTCATATTCTAAATGTTCTTTATATATTGTTCCTAGAAAATTCCATCCATTTATATCATCGATATATCCGTTTTTATCATCATCTATACCATTATTCTCAATCTCTTTAATATTAACCCAAGCTACATCTCTTAAATCTTCGTGAAGTAAATCAGTTCCAGAGTCTACCACTCCTACAACAACTTCAACACCCTTTTTTCCCTGTAGAAATGAGTAGGCTTTATCCAGACTCATACCAGGTATAGAATCATTCTTTAGATCACTATAACTCCAAACCTTACTTTCTTCCTCACTCAAGGGTACTTTTTTGGCTATTGCCATTAACTCATAAGAGGATGGTTTTGGAACTGGGATATTTGAAATTGTTTTGCAACCAACAATAGGAATGAACAGTAGTATTATAATTAGTTTTTTCATTAATATAAATTTTATAAAAGTCAAATATTTACTAGCCTCCTCTACCAACCTTCCTAATTCCAGATGATTTTGATTTATTGCTTTTATTATTAAAACTTTGTTTTTCTCCTTTTCTTTTAGGTTGTTTTTTCTCAGTTCGATTACCAAAAAATTTGCTTGACATAACTTAATTATTTAGGTATAAATGTAGTAAAAGTTAATTATTTATATTAAAACTTCTAAAAATCAATAATTTAAACTAGATTCGCGTTTTAATTATATTATTTATGAACACAGGAAAAGTAAAATTTTTTAACGTAACCAAAGGATTTGGTTTTATTAAAGACAATGAATCAGGAGAGGAATATTTCGTTCACTCAACAGGATTAATCGACAGAATCAAAGAAGAAGATGATGTTGAATATGAGTTGAAAGAAGGAAAGAAAGGAATGAATGCATTTAACGTAAAAATTAGCAGTTAAATAACAATTGTTATATTAATGTAAGATTTTAAAACCCCTTTATTTAAGGGGTTTTTTATTTTTAAATAATTTTGTAGTTAGAATAAATATTTATTAAAATGGATATCTCCAAAATAATTCAAACCAGAAGAGCAATTTATCCAAGTCAGTTTGAAAAAGGAGAAATTGATCAAAACTTAATAAATAAGATATTAGAAAATGCTAATACTGCTCCAACTCACAGATTAACACAACCTTGGTTTTTTAAAGTTTATAAAGGCAAAAATAAAAATAAGCTCTCAAGTGAAATGATAAATGCTTATGAGAAATTTTCAAATAAAGAGTCTGAAATAAAGAAAAAAAAG
Organism: Cryomorphaceae bacterium; assembly: GCA_042091575.1. Classification (GTDB taxonomy): domain Bacteria; phylum Bacteroidota; class Bacteroidia; order Flavobacteriales; family Flavobacteriaceae; genus Eutrophosalina. The sequence continues at coordinate 24,217 of JBELHE010000011.1, read as the reverse complement.
ATTATTGAAAAATGTAATCAATCCAATTGTATAATTTCAATTTTTATGAAAAGAGATCTTAAAGAATCGGTCCCTGAGTGGGAGGAAATAGCTGCAACAGCAATGGCTGTTCAAAATATGTGGCTAACTTGTGTTGATTTCAAAATTGGATGTTATTGGAGTACTCCAAAATATACAGTTAAAATGGATCACTTTTTTAAACTAAAAAAAAACGAAAGGTGCTTAGGTTTTTTTTACATGGGTAAATATGATCATTTAAATATTAAAAGTAAGCCAAGAGAATCAATAATTGAAAAAACTGAATGGAATTTATAATAATAATTGATCCATTTCTTTATAAAATCAATAAATGAAGAAAAACTTTTCAAACGAAAATATATTTATTAAAAATATTCCTGAAGTAGGGAATGTTACATTTTCTGGTATTGAAAAAAAATTTCTCAGCGTTATGATATTTAATAGAATTTTATTGTTTGTTGCAAGTTTAATTGCCTGCTTATTAGCAATAAAATTCATAGAACTTCTAGAACAATTTTCTTTACTTATTTATATTTCTGTAATAATATTATGGGTTATTATTTTCTCATTTACAGGGATCAGTTTTAACAGAAAAAAGTATGCCTTTAGAGACCATGATTTAATGTATTCTTATGGTGTTATCTTCACATCTACCGTTCTAATTCCCTACAACAGAATACAGCATCTTGCAATTCATCAAGGATTTTTATCAAGAATATTCGATTTAGCATCTTTACAATTTTATACTGCAGGGGGATCATATACCGATATTAGTATTAAAGGTTTGTCTAAGGAAGATGCAGAAAAATGGAAAGATTTTGTTTCCTCTAAAATTGAAAAATTAAAAAGATAAATTTTGTCAAACCTAAGTAATTCAATAATTGATAAATTTTCTGTTGAACAGCGACAATCAAAAATCGGAATGCTTGTAATCTTCTTTGATAAACTAGTTAGTGTAATTAAAAACTATTTAATATTTCTAATTATTCCATTGATAAATGATCCTGATTTAATTTTAATAATAATTTTTATTTTAATAGTCACATTAGTTACTGCAATTTTAACTTTTATTGAATTCAGATATTTTACTTTTCAATTTGATTTTAAGAATAATGATTTTATAATAAAAAAAGGATTTTTAAAAAAAACTAAATTAAGTGTTCCTTTAAATAAGATTCAACAAATTAATTTAAATCAAAATTTCGTTCATAAACTACTTAATTTATATGAAGTTCAAATGGATACTGCTGGATCTGATTCTAAAGAAGTTAGTATAAAAGCAGTTGAAAAAAACATTGCTTTAGATATAAAGGAATTTACAGATTTTTTAAAAGAAAAAAATATAAATATTGAAATTGAAAAATCTGTAGAAAACAAAAAGCTTGAGATTGGTTTTTACACTTTAATAAAAACAGGTTTAACCTCCAGATATTTGCAAACTCTAGGCTTTATAGTTGCTTTGATTTTTGGGGCTTTAGAATATTTAGATGCCTTAGGTATAAATTTTATTCCAAGTTTTTCATCATTTATTAAAAGTGGAAACTTTGGTTTTTTAGCAATTTTATTTTACGTGATTTTGATTGCTTTAGCAGTTTTGTCATCAAACTTAATTTCTACAATAGTAAAGTATTTTAGATTTTCAGCTTCAAAATCAAATAATAATTTGACAATAAGCTATGGTTTAGTATCTACTAAAACAATTTTGATGTCCCCAAGTAAAGTTCAAGTATTTTCGTTCACCCAGAACTGGATTCAAAAAAAATTAGATTTATGTAATATAATAATTTATCAAGCATCGAGTAATATGAGTGTAGGTAGTGAAAAATCAAAAGATGGATCTAAGGTCAATATACCTGGTGCTAACTCAAACGATAGAAAAACAATTTTCGAATTTATTTTTAACTATCAAGACGATAAGGAATTAATAATCAAGCCAAATATCAGGAAGTTTTCAGTTAATTTTTTATTTGTTGGAATCATACCTTCAATATTATTTTTTTGTCTAAATTATTTTTCAGAGTTGCTTACTAACTTAAATTATATAATTTTTCAATCGGGATATATAATTATTATGATACTGATTTCATACAGATTGTTTAAAAATAGTTATTTAAGTGTTTCAAAAAATTATATAAAAGCTCAATCTGGATTTTGGGATATTAAAACAAAAATAATTGAAATACATAAAATCCAATCAATAGTTATAGATCAAGATATTTGGTATAGAAAATTAAACTTAGCAGATTTAACTATATGCACAGCTGGAGGTATGATTAGATTTACTTTCATTAATTATGATGTTTTAAAAAAAATTACAGATAATTTTTTATATAAAGTAGAGGAGTCAAATAAAAGTTGGATGTAATTTTAACCTATGTCTAAAGTTATATTAATTACTGGCGCATCTTCTGGAATTGGTTTAGAAACCGCCATATACTTAGCTAAAAAAAATTTTATTGTGTACGGATGTGCACGAAGATTAGAAAAAATGAAGCCTATCAAAAATGCAGGTGGATATATTTTTAAATTAGATATAACAAATGAATCTGATATTGTAAATATTGTTAATCTTATAATAAAAAATGAAAGACGAATTGACGTGTTATGGAATAATGCAGGTTTTGGATTATGGGGAGCAGTTGAAGATATTTCGTTAGAGAGAGCTAAATATCAATTTGATGTAAATTTATTTGGTTTGGCAAGAATTACAAAAGAGGTTCTTCCTCACATGAGGAAAGAAAAAAAAGGATTAATAATTAACACCTCATCTGTTGGTGGTAGAATATATACACCTTTAGGTGCTTGGTATCATTCAACAAAACACGCTATCGAAGGTTGGTCCGATTGCTTAGCATTCGAGTTAAAAAAATTTGGAATTAATGTATGCCTAATTCAACCTGGAATGATTAAATCTGAATTTGGTAATATTATGTTAGAAAATTTGGAAAGAAACTCAAAAAAATCACCTTATTACAAGTTAAATGAAGCAATGTCAAAAGGAATAAATAAAAATTTAAAAAATCCAATTGGATCTCATCCTATTGTTGTTGCAAAATGCGTTGAAAAAATAATAAGATTAAAAAATCCAAAAAAAAGATATTTAGTTGGTTATGGGGCAAGATCAATGTTATTTATTAGAAATTGGTTTGGTGATAAATTTTTTGAGTTTATTCTTAAACTTGCTGGATTGAAGGGTTAAATGTTTTTATTAACTTTAGTTATACACTTTTACATTATGAAAAAATTATTCTTTCTTTTAGTATTTATCTTTTGCTCCTGTGGTCAAAATGATGAATGGCAAAATTTATTTGATGGTGAATCTCTTGATGGATGGGAGATGAAAATAAGATACCATGATTTTGGCGAAAATTATAATAATACTTTTAAAACTAAGGATGGAGAAATAGTTGTCTCTTATGAAGAATATGATGAATTTGAAGAAAAATTTGGACATATATTTTATACAAAAGAGAAATTTGAGAATTATCATCTAAGTTTAGAATATAAATTTAGTGGTAAACATCTGAAAGGTGCTCCAGATTGGTCATTAAAAAACAGTGGAATTATGCTTCATTGTCAAGATCCAAGTACAATGCTTATTGACCAAGAGTTTCCGATAAGTGCTGAAACTCAGCTTTTGGGTGGTTTAGGTGAAGGAGTAAGATCTACTGCTAACATATGCACACCAGGTACTGATGTAGATATTGATAATACACTAGCTAAAAAACATTGTATTAATTCAAACTCAAAAACTTATCATGACGATGATTGGGTTAATGTTGAGGTTGTTGTGTATTCTGATTCGCTGATTCACCATTTTGTAGAAGGGGAAAAGGTATTAACGTATTCTAATCTTAGAGTTGGAGGTAATAAAGTTCCACAAAATTATTTAGATAAAATAGGCATGCCTTTGAAGAATGGATATATTTCATTACAATCTGAGGGTCATCCTGTCTCATTTAGAAATATTAAGATTAAGAAATTGTAGTGATAAAGTATCTTTCAATTAGGGCAAAAAGAATATTTACTGCATTAAGCGGAATGTTTTTTTTGATTTTTTCTGAATCTTCTATACAAATTCAATTAGGGGTAATTTTTTTATTTGTATTTCTTGGTTTTCATTTTAAAATATCATTAAATGAGTGGATTATTCAAACTTTTTTATCAGGTTTTATTTTATCAATTGAAGCCTTAAATACATCAGTTGAAAAAATATGTGATTTCATACATCCTAATTTTAATAAAAAAATAGGTTTAATTAAAGATATAGGTGCTGGGGCAGTTTCATTTGCTGTAATTTCATCTATCATTATATTATTTATAATATATTATCCTTATTTATCTACATAACAGATGAAATTAATTTGGATTTTTTTTTTGGTATTTTTTATATCCTGTTCTTATAATCCCAGTATTGATATTCCATTAACAAATAAGATTATAATACCAAAAACTTATATAGTTAATAGGTCAGAAAATAAAATAATTATAGATGGATATGATAATGAATGGGAGAATGCTAAATATTCTGATGATTTTATTGATATTGAGGGATTTAAAATTCCAAGTCAAAAGACAAACGTTAAAATGCTTTGGGACTACGAAAACTTATACATATTTGCTAAGCTATATGAAAAACATATATGGGGAGATATAAAAAAAAGAGATGAGGTTATTTATTTAAATAATGATTTTGAGGTATTTATAAATCCAAATGATCATATTTTTAATTATGGCGAAATAGAAATAAATTCATTAGGAACAGAGTGGGATTTATCATTAGATAAACCTTACAGACTTGGTGGAAAAGCCGATAGCTCATGGGATATAATAGGTTTAAAATCTGCTGTATCAATTAATGGAACTTTAAATAATCCAAACGATCATGATAAATATTGGACAATCGAAATGGCAGTTCCATTAAATCAAATTAATCAATTAAAACAGATTTCACCAATTGATGATATTCAATCAGCTACAGTTTGGAGAATAAATTTTTCAAGAGTAAATTGGGATTTTGAACTAATTGATAAAAAATATTCTAGAAAAAAAAGAGATGAAAGATTTTTGCCGGAATATAATTGGGTTTGGTCAAAACAAGGTGAAATAAACATGCACATTCCCGAAAATTGGGGATATTTAATTTTTAATAAAGGATCATTAAAACCAAAATTTTCTTTAAATACTGATCTAGAGCTTGAACACACTTTGTATGCAATTTTCAGAGAAATTAGATTTGGAGAGTATAATTACTTAACTAATTTAAAATCTGGAAGTGTTGTTAATATTAAGCCTGAAAAAATTAATGGTAAAATAATTTTAAGTTATTTTAGAAAAACAGATAATGGTTTTAATATTAATTCTAAATATAAAGCTGGAATTTTAAATTATTCTATTGACCAAAATGGACTTATTAATAGAAACTAGTTATGAAAAAATTTAATTTGATTTTTTGCTTTTTTATTATTGTTTCTTGTTCAGAAACTAAACAAGATGATTTTACTTTTAGCACTTGGGTGGGAGCAGGAAGTAAATTTGATAAAAATGTATGGTCAAAAAAATTAAATTATTACGATTCTTTAGGTATTTCTGAAATATTAGTTGGAGGATCACCTGAAGTCTTAAGAAAAATTATTCCAATTGCCAATAAAAAAAATATTAAAGTTCATGGCTGGATGTGGACTCTAAATAGACCCGGAGATACAATTGCGAACAAAAATGAGGACTGGTATGCAGTCAACCGAAAAGGTCAAAATTCCCTTGAATTTAGAGCATATGTTGATTACTATCAATGGCTATCTCCTTTTCATCCAGATGCAAGAAAGCATATAATAAATAATGCAAAAATCATGATGGAAGTTGAAGGTCTTGAGTCTATTCATTTAGATTATGTAAGATTTCCAGATGTAATTCTTGGAGCAGACCTTCAACCTAAATATAATATAATTCAAGACAAAGAGCTTCCAGAATATGATTATGGATATCATCCTATAGCTAGAAAAGAATTTAAAAGAATTTTTGAGAAAGATCCAATAGATTTTGATAACCCTGAGCTATCTACAGAATGGAGACAATTTAGATTAAATTCAGTTTCAACATTAGTTAATGAAATAATTTCAATTGCTCACTCAAATAATAAAAAAGTGACTGCGGCAGTTTTTCCTTTTCCTGAGATGTCAAGACAGATGGTTAGGCAGGCTTGGAATGATTGGAATCTTGACAAGGTTTACCCAATGCTTTATCAAAATTTTTATAGAGAAAACATTAATTGGATTGGTTTTGCTACTAGACAAGGAGTTTCAGATGTTGATTTTCCAGTAATTTCGGGATTATATGCCTCTGCATTAAAAAATCCCGAAGATTTAGAAAGAGCAATTTTAATTTCAAAGGAAAATGGAGCAAAAGGTATTTCAATATTTACTGCAGATGGACTAAATGAAGACCAACAAAAAGTATTTATTCGACTTTCTAAAAAATTAAATCAATGAGATACTTTATTTTAGTATTGACCCTTTTTCATTCTTTTAAGACTAATTCACAGTTTGTTAAAAATGAGGACAGAAAGCCTAATATTATTTTAATAATTACAGACGACCAAGGCTATGGTGATTTAGGATATAATGGCAATCCTCATATTATAACTCCTAACTTGGACCAACTGGCAAGTAATAGTTTAAGATTTAACAACTTTTATGTTTCTCCAGTTTGTGCCCCTACAAGATCCAGCTTACTCACGGGTAGATATTCTTTAAGAACAGGTGTTACGGACACTTATAATGGTGGTGCCATGATGTCAAATGATGAAATTACCTTAGCTGAAATTCTAGAGAAAAATAACTATGAAACCGGAATTTTTGGAAAGTGGCATTTAGGAGATAATTACCCTTTTAGACCAACTGATCAAGGTTTTAATGAATCATTAATTCATTTGTCCGGTGGTATAGGGCAAGTTGGGGATTTTACTAATTATTATGCAGGTAATCGTAGTTATTTTGATCCAGTACTATGGCATAATAATCAACAAAAAAAATATGATGGATATTGTTCAGATATTTTTACCGAAGAAGCAATAAAGTTTATTGAAAAAAATAAATCTGATCAATTTTTTTGCTACCTATCATTTAATGCTCCTCATACACCACTACAAGTTCCTGAAAAATATTATGATCTGTATAAAAATATTGATCCATCATTAATCCCTCAATTAGAAAAAATAAAAATGAGTCAAAAGGATATTAATGATGCAAAAAAAATTTATGGAATGATTTCAAATATTGATGACAATATTGGAAAGCTTATTTCAAAATTGAAAGAACTAGAAATTGAGGATAATACCATATTAATTTTTATGACTGATAATGGTCCACAACAATTGAGATTTAATTCAGGTTTGAGAGGAAGAAAGGGTAGAGTATATAACGGAGGAATTAGAGTTCCATTTTATTTACATTATCCAATAATTCATGAAAACGGGTTAGATGTGAATTCTTTTTCTGCTCACATTGATGTTTTACCATCAATACTAAGCTTATGTAATATTAAATTACCAAATGACATAGAAATTGATGGAATTAATTTATTTAACGATGTAAATGCTGATATAATAAATAGATCATTCTTTTCATATTGGACAAGAAAATTTCCTGAGTTATACCACAATATTTCATTAAATAAAGGAAATTATAAACTCGTTGGAAATACCGGTTATGATTCTTCTATTAATAGTTTTGAGCTTTACGATACTCAAAGAGATCCTTTAGAAAATCAAAATTTAATTGCAAACAAGGTTGAAATTGCAAACCTTATGAAAAAAGAAATGGATAATATTTATAATGAATTGATTAATTCAAAAAACATCAAAAGTAAGCCAAGGATTATAGTTGGTAGTGAGTTTGAAAATCCTACTTTTTTAAATAGAAATGACGCGAGTGGACAAAGACACATATGGACACAGGATGTGATTTATGGCTTTTGGAGATTAAAAATTAAAAAAGGAAACTATGATTTCAAATTTAAATTTAACAATTTAGATTTTTCAAAAGGCAAAATGTTTATTGAGCTTGGCAATACGATTCTTAGTAAGAATATACAAGTTGATAAAGATGGAATTGTATTGATGAAAAATATTTACTTGGATGAAGGGGAGTTTAATTTAACACCTTTTTATAATACTAATGGTAAAAATATTTTTCCTTTTTGGGTCGAAATTAACAAACTATGATTTTTTCCTTTTTCTAATTATCTGAGTTATTTTTACAATTTGAATTGAAATAACTACAATATTCAAGAATATAATTGAAAATGAACCTGCAATAATTCCATAAGCCAACCATAATGATGCGCCAACAAGATTATATGAACGAAGCTTTAGAGTATCATTATTTAGAAATGAAATAACAACAAAAATATTTCCAATCCAACCAATTAATTCAAGATAATTCATAAGTCTTTAGATAGTAAATTTAAGCATATTTAAGGTAATTTAATTATATCAAATATGGCATTAAATTTGTTTCTTTGCGTAAGAATGAAAAAATTACTTGTCATATTATTTTTAATTTTAAGTCTATTCAATTTTTCGCAAGAAATAATTTACGGGAAAGTAATTTTTAAAGAATCTGGTATTGATTTCCCTGTTGAGGGAGCGAATATTTATTGGTTAAATTCGGATCAAGGCACAACCACAAAATCCTCAGGTGAGTTTAATATTAAAAAAGAAATTAATAATAAAAATTTAATAATTAGTTATATAGGTTTTAAAACAGATACAATTGATATTGATGATAAAAAATTTATAACCCATTATTTAACCTTTTCAGATGATAATGAATTAGACGAAGTAACTCTTACAAAAAAAAGAAAGACAATTCAAAGGACATATTTAATGCCACAAAATGTGGTGAAAATATCAGAGGAAGAATTACTAAAAGCTGCATGTTGTAATCTTTCAGAAAGTTTTGAAACTAATCCCTCAGTAGATGTAAACCACAATGATGCAATAACTGGAACTAAACAAATTGAAATGCTAGGCTTAAAAAGCCCATATATCTTAATAACTGAAGAAAATATTCCAATGGTTAGAGGTGCTTCACAGACTTTTGGTTTAGGTTTTACACCAGGAACTTGGATAGAAAGTATTCAAGTTACAAAAGGAATGGGTAGTGTAACCAATGGATTCGAGAGTATAGTGGGACAAATTAATACAGAGATTAAAAAACCTTTCAATGATATACCATTCTTTTTTAACCTATTCAATGGTTTTGATGGAAGAGTAGAAGCTAATGCACATATAAAATCAACCTTAAGTAAAAAAATTCATACTACTTCTTTTATTCATTACAATGAAAGAAAAAAAGTTAATGATAAAAATGGAGATAAGTTTCTTGACAAACCTATTCAAGATCAGCTAAACCTACTTAGTAAGTGGCAGTACACAGATCTTACAAAAGGTATTGTAAGTTTTTTAAATATTAGGTATTTAGAAGACAATAAAAGAATAGGAAGTATTGATTTTAATGAAAAAATAGATTTATCTAAATTTTGGGGAGGTGAAATATTGACAAACAGATTTGATTCTTCATTTAAACTAGGTTATGTAAACCCAAATATTCCTTATCAGTCTTTAGGTTTTCAATTGGCATATAATTTTCATGATCAAGAATCTTATTATGGACTAAATGATTATAATATTTCTCAAAAAAGTTTATTTGTTAATTTGATTTATAACTCAATAATTTCTAACACTAAGAATAAAATTAAAGCTGGTTTAAATTTTTCAAGTGATTCGTACGATGAGTATGTATTTAAATCAAATATTCAAAGAACGGATAGATCATTTGGAGGTTTTTTTGAATATAGTTTCGATAACCTTAACGACTTTAATTTGGTATTTGGTTTAAGGTATGACAATCATAATAACATTGGGTCATTTTTTACACCAAGACTTCACTTCAGATACTTATTTAATGAAAATTTTTCAATTAAAGGATCAGCTGGAACTGGCAGAAAAATAGCAAATATTTTTGCTGAAAATCAATCTATATTTTTAAGCAATAGAATAAACATGAATAAATCTTTTAATAATAATTTATATGGTGTTGATCCAGAAAAGGCTACTAACTTAGGATTTAGCTTAGATCATAAAGTATTTCTATTTGGAGGTCAAGGAAATTTAATTTTTGATTATTATAATACTACTTTTGATAATAGAGTTATTATTGATTTTGAAACCCCTGGTGAATTTAATTTTTACAATTCATCACTAGGAAAATCAAAATCAAATAGTTTTCAAGTTGAGTTTTTATTTTCAAAAAATAATTGGAACATAACAGCAGCATATAAAAAATATGACGTAAAATCTTTTTATAATTCTGGCTTCAAAGAAAAACCAATTCAACCTAGAAATATTGTATTTTTTAATTATGGTATAGAATCCAATAAAACCAATAATAAATATTGGAAATTTGATATTACTTACAATAGGCTAGGAAAACAAAGACTTGTTAGTAATTCTAGAGATAATTTTGAGTTTTCAGATCCACATTTTTCAATCAATTCTCAAATTACAAGAGTTTTTAGTTCAAAATTTGAAGTTTATCTCGGAGGAGAAAATATAAATAATTATAAACAAGAAAATCCAATAATAATGGCAGATAATCCTTTCGATAAAATGTTTGACGCATCAATTGTACATGGCCCAATTTTTGGATCTATGTATTATTTGGGGTTAAGATTTAAATTATTAAATTAGTAAAAATGAAAAAATGTATTTTATTATTTTTGATTGTTCCTTTTTTTACATTTAGTCAATCGAATGACAAAAATACCAAGGAGACTATTTCAGTTGAGGGAAACTGTTCAATGTGTAAAAAAAGAATTGAAAAAGCTACGTTGTCTTTAAATGGTGTAAAATATGCCAAATGGAATAAAAAATCAGGTGATTTTTCAATTATTTATAATAATGACAAAGTTAATATTCAAGAAATTAGAAGTAAAATTGCCCAATCAGGACACGATAATGGGGAATATGTAACTACAACTGAAGTCTATGAGAAGTTACCTGATTGTTGTAAATACAGAGATACAGGAAAACATTAGATTAATTGGCTTTAATAAAGGGGAAAACATCACAAAAAATTAGAACTGCTCATCGTTATCTAGGTTTGTTCCTGGGTATTCAATTTCTTTTCTGGACAATTAGTGGTTTATATTTTTCATGGACTGAATTAGATGAAATTCACGGGGACCATTTTAAAAAAGTTAAAGTTAAAAATCAGTTTAAAAATTTATTAAGTCCATCCGAATTTAATTTTGGCGCTGCTATTAATTCTTTAGAACTAAAAGAAATTGCTGATATTCCTTATTATTGGATTAATGGAAATAAATTGATAAATGCCTGCGATGGAGATGTAAAAGATTCAATTACAAAACAAGAGGCTATAATAATTTCAAATAATAATATTCTTGATGAATATAAAATTAGTGATATTGAAATTATTAATGAGGTTGGAAATCACCACGAATACAGAGGAAGACCATTACCAGCATATGTGATTTCTTATGAGGGTAGTGATAAACTAAAATCGTATATATCGATTAAAGACGGGCAGTTTCAAACGGTTAGACATAGAAGCTGGAGATGGTTTGATTTTTTATGGATGACTCACACAATGGATTATGAAAGTAGAGATGATTTTAACAATAAATTAATTAGAGCTTTTTCTATTTTGGGTCTAATAACTGTTATGAGTGGCTTTTTACTCTGGCTTGTAACTTCTAAAACAATCAGAAAAATTATTAAATAAAAACCTTTAAACACTTTATAGTATAATATTACTTTAATAAGTTACTTTTGCCGCCAATGAGTGATTTTTCTACAATGGGTTTAAATGAGCCTATTATAACTGCAATTACTGAACTAGGCTTTAAAAATCCAACTGAAGTACAATTAAAATCAATTCCACTTTTAATTGATAAACCAAAAGATATTATTTCTTTAGCACAGACTGGAACAGGGAAAACGGCAGCTTTTGGGTTGCCAATTCTTCATCATATTGATACTAATTCAAAGTCTACCCAATCTCTTATCATTTCTCCAACTAGAGAATTGTGTTTACAGATTACTACAGAGTTAAAAAAATATGCTGTTAATCTAAACAGATTAAATATTGTTGCTATATACGGAGGAAGTAATATTCAAGAACAAGCTAAATCTATTAAAAGAGGTGCTCAAATAATAGTTGCAACACCAGGCAGAATGCTAGATATGTTAAGAAGAAAATATGTTGATATTTCTAAAATTGATTTTTGTGTTCTTGATGAGGCTGATGAAATGTTAAACATGGGTTTTTATAATGACATAAAATCTATTTTAGCAAAAACTCCAAAAACAAAAAAAACTTGGCTTTTCTCAGCTACAATGCCTAATGAGGTGTCTAAAATTGCAGAGGAGTTTATGAAAAATCCATATAAGATTACTGTTGGAGAAAAAAACTCAAGTTCTATAAATGTCTCACATATTAGTTTTTTAACAAATACTAGAAATAAGTATAATTCTTTAAAATTATTTATTGATTCATGTTCTGATATTTATTCAATAATTTTTTGCAGAACAAGAAGAGAAACGCAAAAAATATGTGAAAAACTAATAGAAGACGGATATAGCTCAGGTGCATTACATGGTGATCTAAGTCAAAATCAGCGTGATTCAGTAATGAAGTCGTTTAGAGTTAAACAAATTAAGATTCTAGTTGCAACTGATGTTGCTTCAAGAGGAATTGATGTTGAAAATATTACTCACATTATACATTATAAGATACCTGATGAGGCTGAAATTTATAACCACAGAAGCGGTAGAACTGGAAGAGCTTCCAAAAAGGGTCTATCAGTCTTGTTTTTTTCTGAATCTGAAAAAAGAAAATTAAAATTTATTGAAAATAAACTTAAAATTAAAATTAAGTCAACTCAGTTGCCATCAAAAAATGAAGTATTCACAAATCAAGTAAAAGAATATTTTGAAAAAATAATTAAAACAACTATTAATGAAGATTTAAGTCCTTTTTTGTCCTTGATTAATGAGAACCTAGAAAGTGTTAGTAAAGAAGAATTAATCAAAAAAATTGCTTCCCTAGAATTTGAAAGAAAATTAAATTCATTTAAAGAAGAAGAAATTAAAACAAATGAGGGAAAAAAGGATAAAGATTTAAGATATCAAATAAATTTAGGAACAAAAGATTATTATAATTGGCAGAATCTTAAAGATTTTTTGACAGAATTGTGTTCATTAAGTCCTGGTGATATATATAATGTTGATGTACAAAAAACAAAATCCTTTTTTAATTCAAAGCTAGAACATAAGGAGCTTATTTTTAAAGTCTTTAATAATTTTGAAATTGAAAATAGAACTATAAATGTTAATATAACGAATAGAAGGGGACAAAAGGATGAGTCCTCAAGGTATCATAAGGAGAGAAGATTCAGCAAGGGAAATAAAAGAAAAAAACCTAAAAGGTCAAGGAGAAATTTTTAGGAGGTTCAATCTCCTTTAGATGTTTTACAAAATAATCCCATTTTCTTCGCATAAAGTAATTACTTTGATCTCCGAATCCATGTCTTTGATTTGGAAGAATTATTAAATCAAAATCTTTATTAGCTTTAATTAATTCATCAACAACAAGATAAGTGTTATATGGTGGAACGTTATTATCAATATTCCCATGAGCCAATAATAATTTTCCTTTTAAATTTTTAGCTATTAATTGATTAGCTTGATTATCATAGTTAGTTTTACTTAAAGTATTTTTACTAGAAGCATTATCGCTATTAATTAAAAGCCCTTGCCATTTTTCTCCCCAATCTGCTTCATAGTTTCTATTATCATGATTACCAGCACTAGAAACTGCAACATCATAAAAATCAGGATATTCAAAAACAGCTCTTGTTGATGCTAAACCACCTCCAGAGTGGCCCCAAATACCAACTCTTTTGATATCAATCCCTTTATATAATTTACTAAGCTCTTTTATTGTCTTAATATTATCTGGCAATCCATTGTCACCCATATTCCCATAATACGCATCGTGAAAAGATTTAGATCTACCAGGTGTGCCCATTGCATCTACAGCAATAACTATAAAACCAAGTTCAGCGAGAGATTGAAAATCTCTTCTAGTTGTTTGGAAAGAATAATTTCGTATGCTTCCAGCCTGAGGACCTGGATAAATATAATTTAAAACAGGGTATTTTTTATTTTCATTGTAATGACTAGGTAAGTGCATTATACCATAAAGATCTGTTTTATTATCTCTAGCTTTTACAGAAAATTCAATGGGTTTTTGCCAATTATTAATAATTAAATCTGATATATCAACCCTATTTATTTCTTTCAATGTTTTACCATTTCTGTTTTTTAATAGTGTTATCGGTGGATTTTCGGTTGAAGAATAAGTTGTGATAAAAAAATCCCAATCTTTTGAGGGATTAATACTATGTGTTCCTTTTTCGGGTGTTAAACAAATTAGTCCAGTTCCATCAAAATTAACTTTATAAAGATACACATGATAAGGATTTCCTTCCTCTTTTCCACCAGCTGTAAAAAATATTTCTCTTGAAAGTTCATCTACATGTAGAACATCTCTTACTAGCCAATTTCCAACAGTAATTCTATTTTTTAATTTTCCAGATTTTAATTCATGCAAATATAGATGTCCCCAGTTATCTTTTTCTGAATACCATAAAAACTCATTTGTATCAAAAAAAACTCTCCAATTTTCTCCACTCAAACCAGATTCATAATAAGTTTCAGTTTTTTCCTTATAAATTGATGTAATATTCCCGGTTTTAATATCCGCTAATTTTAGATGAGCTTCTTTATGATCTCTACTTGATGAAATAAATGCGAGTTTTTTATTATCACTACTAAATCTAGTATCAAGAAGAGTTCCATCACTATCAGCAATATGGTCAGTTGTAGTTGATCTTTGGAAATCTTTGCCCATTTTAAAAGGAGTTATTTTTCCAGAGTTTACATTGATAAATATTCTTTCAATTTCAAATATTTTGTCATCACCTGGGAGTGAATATTTCCAATTTTCAAGTTTTGGATGTCCTACATTTGTAGTTGTTAAATACATTTCTCCAACTTCTCTAGCATCTTGTCTAAATGTTACTATTACTTCAGAATTTGGAGACCATTTTAATACTGGTCTATCATTCTTTATCCAGCCTGCATTATTAGTTGCATAGCCATAATCTTTATATCCATCAAACGTTAGTTGCTTACTTTTATTTGTTTTTAAATCTTTAACCCATAAATTATAACTTTTAATATATGCACTCTTTTTTTTATCAGGAGAAATAAATTCTAGAAAACTTGTCTTTAGATTATTTTTTTTAGGGTATTTTTCTTCAACAACTTTTAAATCATTTACATCAATTTTAAATGATTTAAAAATCGTATCACTTTTCGTCTTAAAGAAAAATGACTTATCATTCCATTTTTGAGAAATTATTTTTTTTCCTAAAAATTTATCAAGATTTTGTGGTAAATGTTTTACAGCATTTTGATATGCACTAACATCTAAATTACTTTCCGATTTTTTGCATGCTATTAATAAAAAAAATGTAAATATTAAGTAGATATATCTTTTCATGATCAGTATTATCTAATTTAATACTTTTTTATAATCTTGTATTTATCACACTATTGTAAATAGATCCAAAAGTATAGCTAAGACCAACTGAAAAACTTGTTTTATAATCAGTAGCAATTTGTCTCTGTTGAAGTAATAAATCTTCAATTGATGAAGTACTACTAGCTGCTAAATTGTATTGGTCTCTAATTAAATTGATATTGCTTGAAAATCTAACTGCTAATCCTTCAAAAACTCTTATATCTAGGCTGCTTCTAAGTGATAATCTTTTTTTTGTACCGTCGTTTAAGAATTGATCTCCTCGAACATATGAGCTTATATTACCCCATTTTTTTCTAAACTTAACATTTAAAGTTAATCCGTGGGGATATACAATTTGTTTTGTGTAGCCATAAATTGTTTTTTCAATATAATTTCTTTTACCAGTTCCAATTCTATAGGCAAGTGTTACCTCTCGACTTAGCACATCTTCGTAAGGGAATAAACTATACTCAATTGCAGGCATTATATAACGTTGAAAATCTATATTTTCATAAGTATTTTGAAACCCTCCAACAAATGCACCTAAAGAAAAATGATTACTAACGCTTCTTACAACTCTTGCTCTTAAGCTAGTTGTTTTTCGGTTACTTGTGTATATATTATCATTACTAAAAAAATTTCTATTTGATTCACTTCTGCTAAAATCTATTCCAATTCTCCATTCAGGAGTTAGCTTGTCAATCTCAAATTCAATTTCATATCGGTTAGTTTTTCTAGTCTCTTCCTTATCATTATTATAGGAGCCTGAAAGTTCAAAAACCCAATTCTTCCATTTGTCATCGTTTGTAGAGTAATCATCTAGATTTGAATCCACATCTATTTTTATATTATAACCACCTTTATCAAGGAAAGGAACCAATGCTAATTTCACTTTGTTAAGCAACTTATCTCTTAAAGTACTAGACGTATCGTTTGAATATCCCACAACTTTAGAAGAAGTACTTATTTCATGGTAAATATTGTTACCATCGATATTAATTTCAAATGATCTGGACCCCGTAGGTGTATAAACATCAAGAATAAAAATTTCTATATCTGCTAAATCTTGATCTCTTACATATTCTAAGAAAGAGGTATTCTGCTTTAGATAGTTTTCATCACAATTACAATCTAAAAACACTTTCAATTGTTTTTCCTGACTTAATAAAAAAACAGAAAAGAATGATATTAATAAGCTGAGATTAAACTTCATATTATATTTACATGCTATAACAACAAAATTTAGACCTAAATCATGAAAAAAGGATTAAAATTTTTTTTATCGTTTTTAATTATACCAATTTTAATTATAAATTCATGCTCAAATATAAAAGAGAACACTGTGGTTTTTGGAAAATTAGATAATGGAGATAATGTTTTTAAGTATTTATTGAAGAATAATAACTGTGAAATTGAAGTAATTACATATGGTGGAATTATAACAAGTATTAAGGTTCCCGATATGAATAATAATTTAATTGATATTGCACTTGGATTTAATAATCTTGATGCATACCTAGAAGGTCATCCATATTTTGGAGCTATTGTAGGGAGATTTGCAAATAGAATTGATAATGGAAAGTTTTTAATTAATGAAGAAGAATATAAACTTGCATTAAATAATAATGGTACATCTCTACACGGAGGGATAAAAGGATTTGATAAAGTAAACTGGAATGTAGTTAATTATGATTACTTAAATAAAAGATCAATTAAGCTTAATTATTTGTCGAAACATATGGAAGAGGGTTATCCTGGAAATTTGGATATATATGTAACTTATACTTTGTTGGACGATAATGAGCTTAAAGTTGAGTATCAAGCTGAAACAGATAAAACAACAGTGCTCAATTTAACACAGCACTCTTACTTTAATTTATCTGGTGAAAGTTCTGGTGATATTCTGGATCATGAGTTATTAATAAATGCAGATTCATTTTTGCCAGTTAATGAAAAAATAATTCCAACAGGAGAAATAAAAAATGTCCAAGACACTCCTTTTGATTTTAGAGAAAGAAAAAAGATTAGAAGAGATATACTTAAAAATAATAGACAACTAAAATTAGGAAATGGATATGATCATTGTTGGGTTTTAAACGATTATAATAAGAAATTAAGAAAAATTAGTGAGGTTTACAGTAATCAAACAAGGATCAAAATGGAGGTGTTTACTGATTTACCCGGATTACAATTATATTCTGGAAATTTTTTAGATGGATCTTTAAACTCAAAAAAAGGAAAAAAATATGTCAATAGATCAGGTTTATGTTTAGAAACTCAAGCTTTTCCTAATTCACCAAATAATGAAAGTTTTCCAACAACAATTTTGGAGCCTGGAGAAAAATTTTATTCTCAAACATCATTCAAATTTTCAACTGTTGAAAAATAAATTTTAAATCAATTAAATTATAGAAGAATGTAGTTTACCTGTACTGTCTGAAAAACTTTCTTTTTCAATATCAAGTTTGTGAAGCATACTTAAATATAAATTTGATAATCTTTCATGTTTTTCTTCAAATACAGTATATCTTCCATGATTAAGTCCAAGTTTTGATCCTCCAGCAAGTATCAATGGATAGTTTCTTGCATTATGGGTTGTACTACACGCGCTGCCATAAAGAATTAATGTATTATCTAAGAGTGAACCATTTATGTCCCTAGTATTTTTCATTTTATCTAAAAAATATGAAAACTGCTTAGAGTACCATCTATCTAAGCGACCCCATTCAGTCCAATGACCTGAACTTACATCATGTGATATTGTATGATGACCTTTTAAGCCAAGTGCTATTTTAGGAAAATTATCACCAAAACCCATCCCATCTTCTCTAGCCATCATATAATTTATTACCCTTGTAGAATCAGTTTGAAAGGCTAATACAATTAAATCCATCATTGAACGAACATAATCCTCAGGAGCAGATGTTGGATCAACATCTAAATTTATAAGACTAGCATCAAATTCTTTCATTGGAATATCTAGCCATTTTTCATTCCTAACAAGCTGCATTTCAACTTGATTCAATGATGTCATATATTCATCAAGTTTTGATTGATCATTTGATCCAAGTTTATTTTTTAAATTTTTACTATCCTCCAAAACTAAATCAACGATTTTTTTACCTTGATTAATACTCTTTTTCCTTTCTGTGGTTGATCCTCCACCATTTGGAGAAAAATAACGTTCAAAGATATCTCTTAACCTGTGTTCAGAAGGTATAGGCTTACCTGATGAGTTGAAAGATAATGTTGAAGTTCTTGACTTATAACCTACTCCACCGTCTGATGATAATGATAAATATGGGAAACGAGTAAATTGACTTAATTTGTCAGCAGCAACTTGGTCAACAGAAACACTGTTTTTGTATAAACCCCTTAAGTCACCCCCAGTTAAGAATGAATCACCAGCCATATGACCTAAAACACTTCTACTATTTGGATGGCTAAGACCTCCAATTATTGACATATTATTTCTATGTCTTTCTAAATGAGATAATGATTTTGTTAGTCGATAATTCTTCCCTTGACCTATTGGGAACCAATTCCAATCATTATAAAATTTACTATCTACTGGTGGTAAACCAACACCGTTAGGGAAATATAAAAAACATAATCTTTTTGTGGCAGCTGGTTCTGAAAATTTAGAAAGATTCGTCATTGACATTGCTTCAAAATAAGGCAACATGCAAGTAACACCCAACCCTTTTAAAAAAGTACGTCTATTTAAATGCCAAGATTTCTTACTCATTTCAAAGCAAATAATTTACTTAACCAATTTTTATTTGTTTTATAGAATGTAGGACTATATATGATTTCCTTTATTAGTGTCTTAAAACTATATTTATTTTTTTTCACTTGATTTACAATATAATTAATTTCCTTTTCATCAGCAAAACCAATATCACGACCATTAGCATATGCAAATATGTTTGACACTATTGAAGTAGTAAAATCATCGGTTTTGAAATTCAAAATATAATCTTTAATACCTTGTATACCTTCAACTTCTTTTCCGTCAGGCAATACTGATCTAGAATCAATTAATTTCCCTTTTAATACTATTTGATATCGACCAGTTGCATCATAGTTTTCAAAAACTACACCATATGGGTCAATCTTTTGATGACAACCAATACATGAAGCCTTGTTCCTGTGTAAAAAGAGCTGCTCCTTGAGAGTTAAATTTTCAAATCCTGGTGTTTCTGGGTCAAGTTCAGGAACGTTAGGTGGAGGTGGAGGTGGATGATCTCCTAATATTTTTTCTTTTAACCAAACAGCTCTTTTAATTGTGTGAGGTTGAACTCCATCTGAGTGTCCAGTCAAAAAAGATCCTTGTGAGAGTAATCCTCCTCTATTTTGATCTTTTTTTATTTTTACAGCTCTAAATTCATTTCCCAAAACTCCATTAACACCATAAAACTCAGCTAGGTTTTGATTTAGCATAGCAAAATCAGAATCAATAAAGCTTAATATACTAAGATCGTTTTTAAGCACATATTTCATAAATTCATATGTCTCATTAAACATATCCGCTTTTACAAATCTGGTATAATCAACATATTTTTTAATATTTACATTCACATCCATGTTTTTATGCCTATCTAATCTCAACCATTCATATGAAAATCCGTTAATGAAATTTTTAATTTTTGGACTTTCTATCATTCTATCAATTTGTTTTGATAAATTATTATACAATTTACCTTTAGATGCTAATTCTACTAATTTTTCATCAGGTGGTGAGTTCCATAAAAAATAAGATAATTGAGATGCTAAATAAAATTCATCTTGAGAATCAATATCATTATAATCAATTGGTTGATTTAAATAGATAAAGTTTGGAGAACATAAAACAGCAATTAAAACTTCTTTAATACCTTCATCAAAGTGTTTAAAATCATTTTTTATATTAATCCAAAATTGCATATACCTATCTAATTCACCAGGATTTAAGGGTCTCCTGAAAGCTTTAATCATAAAATTTTCAATGACCTCTCTGGCATATAATTGATTATTGTTTTTAATTGGAGACTCAAAAAATATTCTCGCATGAGTATCAGGTGGCCAAACAGGGAAATATGGGGCTTCAAATTCAACAGATTTAATTAACAATGGAGGACCCTTAAGATTACTTTCTTTAACTAAATAATTGTTCCATAAACCAAAAGTCAAAATGTTTGCTAATTCACCACTAACATCACCATCACTCATTGGAATTGGTAAATTCTCCAACATTCCAGTAAATTCAAATAACTTACTCTCACCATATGGCACTTCCACTTCAACAGGTTTATCCAATGCTTTATAATCCATTCCATCATCTGTTCTAGATCCAGCAAATGCTAATATTGATGGGTTTACATTTAAATAATTAGAATTATTTTTTAATTCTTCTTCTAAAATTTTCGGCAAAGGGTCATCATCGCTTATTGGTGTGAATACTAGTTTACTGAAACCAACAAAAAACTTACCACCTATAAAACCTTTATGCTCTCCTTTTGAAAAATATGCTAATGTAACTGGTGTAGTAATTTCATTATTATTTGTTTTTTTCATTATATCCAATCTCTTACTAACAATTCCGTGTTCTTTCCCCCCAAATAAACTAACTCTGTAAGAGGGCATTACTTCAGAATTAACATAAGGATGAATTAAATCAATTTTATAAATTCCATCTTTTGGAATATAATATGAAAATTCGATTTCTGACAAACTGGCAAATTCTTTTGGCATAAGCCATTTATTATCTTTTAAAATAAATTTTTCATTCTCTTTTAAATTTTTTGCGTGAATTGTTACAGCATTAGTTAAATCCATTAAAAGATCCTTTTTTCTTAAGTCAATTAGCCTTTCAACTGATAAAGAATTATAACCTTTTGATGCCTCAATTCTGAACGCGTACCTGCCTTCACGTGGGAAATCTTGTTTGATTAGAAGTTTTAAATTTGGGGAAGGTCCTTGCCAAGATTTTGGAGTCACTTCTTTTGCTGGAAGAGCTGAATTAAGAATCATTCCTTCATCAACAACATAGTATCTATTACTTGCTGAACCTCGCATACCAATTCCTATTTTATTTTTAGTTTTTTGAATAGAATCACTGTTATGTAATATTTGCACAATGAAATCTTTGTTATTAATAGGGGCTGTTTGGTATCCACCAAATTCAGCACCTGAAACACCATCACCTTTATCTTTACCTAGTATTACTTTATATCTTTTTGACTCTGGTTTTTCTCCTCTTACAATTGCTTTATCCAATGCTTCTCTTGCTAATTTTTGATAATAATCAATATGTAAAGATGAAGTCTGAAGAATATTTCCATTATTAGTAAAACCCATTTTAGATTTTCCATCATTTGGCAAAACATCTCCAAAATTTATATTTACACCAAGAAGTTGATTTAAGGAATTAGTATATTGAGATTTTGTTAATCTTCTCATTACTGTTTTATTATTTTTTTGTTTAGCTGCAGTTGCAATTTCTAAATTTTTTGAAATCCAATCAACTAAAATTTTACGTTCTTCATTTGAAAGTTGATCTTGATCATCAGGTGGCATCTCTCCTAAATTAATTTCGTTTAGCATCAAATTCCATTTTTCTCCATCGAATCCATTTACCATATCCCAGTCTAAATTATCAAACCTCATTTCACCTTTTTGTTTTTCTTCACCATGACATTTATAGCAATAATTTTCAATAACAGGTTGAACTTCATTAGTATAGTAGGTTAATTCAATAGAGCTGGGATCAGTTTTTCTTTCCAAAACTAAATAATTTTCTTCTTGATCAATATTAAAAACATTTTTCATGCCTTCAGGCATGTATTTAGTCAAATAATCTTCTCCGTGGGTTAACATTCCTCCGAAATGTCCTGCTAGTGATAGAAAAATCACATTTGAGTAAAGAACATAGCGATATTGTTTAATACTTTTTTTATTATCTCTATTTCTAAGAAAATAAAGCCATATGCAAGTAAAAGCAGTAAGCAATCCTAACCATTTATGAATATTTAATAACTCATCATCATAACTTGCATTTGAAGCAAGAAAAAAACCAAGAATAGTTGTGGGTATAATAGTTATTATTGAAAACCAAAGTAATATTTTACATCCAGAGTCAAGGTTAAGTTTTGGCCTGTAGCCATTAACCATTTCCATAACAAAAAGCGCAATTAATCCACCAATTGGAAGATGTAATAATATTGGATGAAATCTACCAAGAAAGAATACAAAAGTATTTTCAATTCTTCCATCCAATGGAATTAGAAGAAGCCCAATTAATATCAAAGATAAAAAAACTGTTATCTTGAAACTTTTACTCATAAAATTTTAGTAATAACTTTCCTAATTACTATATTAAAAGTAGAAAGATTTTTTTAATAAAAAAAAATATTAGTCTTTCGTTGCCGTAGCATTATTTAGCCTGTAAACTCCACTTGTAATATCATCATAAATTAATTGTAAAAAACCAGTTACAGTAACAAGTTCATCCATCAAAAAGTCTTCGTGACCTGGCTTGAGAATTAATTCAATAGCAGTCTCTGGACCACCATAACCACAAAAAAAACAATCTGCATATGGGTTCTGAGATAGTACATAAACACCTTCGTCGGGTGCCAGTGTGAGCATATAGCCAGTTATTGTAACCTCTTTATTGTCAAGAGCTTCAACATTTTTTCCAAAAAAAGGCACTTGAAAATAACTATCATATTCTTCACTATATTGGGATTTATAATGAACATCTCTTAATTCGAGCCAATCAGTTTTAATTTGAGAAAAAACTGATAAAGAGGATAATAAAAACAATAAAGTAAAAAGTTTATTCATCTGAAAGAGTCTTTGAAATATCCATTTTGTATACTTGAATACTTGGTATTAAACATGCCATTAGACCAATTATTATAGATATAAACAGAAGCCACCACTCATCGCTCAAGATAGCAATTCTATTTAAACTAGAATTAAAGTTTGAGTCCATCATATTTGAAATAAAAATAAGACCAATTCTACTTAATCCTATTCCGATTAAAAATCCAATTATTGTTAAAAACAAGGATTCATAAATCAACATCATTGAAAGTTGAATTCTAGTTCCGCCTAAAGTTCTAATCAGAGCTAAATCATACTTTCTTTCCTTCATAGAATTAAATAATGTAATAAAGATACTTATACCAGAGACAATAATAATTAAATAAGCTAATAATGAAATTGTTTCAATTCCAAATCCAAAAAGTTTAAATAACCTTGAGATTTCATAAGATGGAACTGCAGATTGCAGGTTAGTTTGCTCATTTATGTATCTAGGAAACTGAATAATATTCATTGGACTTTTAAACTTAATAAGCATAGCTGTAATTTCTCTTTCCTCAAAATGATCGTGTTCTTCGTCGTGATCGTGTTCTTCATCGTGATCGTGTTCTTCATCGTGATCGTGTTCTTCGTCGTGATCGTGTTCTTCGTCGTGATCGTGTTTAGAGTGAATCTTCCAAATACTTTCTGGAGATGTTATGATTAATTGATCAGCAACT
>JBELHE010000010.1:13651-27406 GCA_042091575.1 Cryomorphaceae bacterium | reverse complement strand
CAAAGTCATTATTATTATTATTTAAAAGTTCAGAATCAGAACTTTTATTGCCAGGGTTGAGGGTGATATTTGAAAACAAAATTAAAATGAGAAGAGCAAATGCAATAAACCAGGTACTATTATCTAGAAAATCTGTAGTTTTTTTAACTCCACCCATTTGCTGGGAATCACCACCAAAACTTGATGACAATCCTCCACCCTTCGGATTCTGAACCATTATTACTAGAATTAATAAGAATGATAAAAATATAATCGAAAATAGTATTATTGTAAATATGTTATTCATTTTTCAACTTACTTTTAATAAATTTTATTTGGTCTGCAAATAAACTAATTTTTTCTGGATATTTCAAACTTAACATTTTGTATGCTTTTAAAGCTTTTTTAAATTTATTTTGTTTCAAATATATTTTTGCTAAAGTTTCTGTAATATAATCCTCTTTATTAATTGAATGATCAATATCTCTAGACTTATATTTTATATTTGAAAGAAGATTTTTTTCAAAACTCAAAACAGTTGATTTTTTTTCAGAATTAACAGATTTTGTTTTTAGTACCCAGTCTGTAAAAGAATATTTATTTTTTAATTCAAAATGATTTAGATCGGAAATTATTTCCTCAACATTTTTTTTGGTAAAAAATTTATCATTGTTTAAAATATTGTAAAGGTATCTTCTATCCACAAAATTTAAAGAAAATTTTTTTAGATTTTTTTTATAGTCAACTGTATTATATTTTTTAGATATTAAAATATTGACTACGTGTGACGGATTAAAATAAGGATATTTCTTAGATAATTTTAAAAAATACTTGTGTTTGTCTTTCTTTACATTTTCAGGATTAATTAGTCCATTTACAATAAAATTTCTATCAATTTTTACCATTTTGCGAGTGAAGCATTAAAAATATCTTGTGTCAATCTTTCGAAAATAACCTCATGAGCTTCATTTTTAATTGATATTAGCTGTTGTTCAGCTGGAAAATCAAAGAAAAACGAGAACCTTCTCTCAAAATTATCTTCTTCTTTTTTGAAATTAGTATAATTTATATTTACGGAGATTGTGAGTCTATTTTGTGCTGCGTTTAGATCTGCTGTTGAAGTCATAGGACTTACTCTATATTCATTTATTTCACCTTCGTACAATAAGTCTCCATTACTTTGAACAAGTTGTAAATTTGTTTGATTTTCTAAAATATTTTGAAGAGCTAAAGTTAAATCTCTATCCAAACCAGGTTCAAAAATTGACCCCACATTATTTCCTGAATTATTATCAAATAAATTAACTTGAAATGTCTCTGTACCCTCAGGTATTGAAGCTCCTGTAAATGAATAGTTCCCACAAGATTGAAAACCAATAAAAATTATATATATAAATATATATCTAAAGTTTAATATCATATTGTTTAATCTTCCTGTATAACGTTCTTTCTGATATTCCAAGCTCATTTGCAGCAGCTTTTCTTCTTCCATTGTTTCTCTCTAGTGATTTTATTACTAACTCTAATTCTTTATCTTGAATTGAAAGTGTCTCTTCTTCTTGAATTTCTTCTGCAAAATCATACTTGTCACTTATTGTACTTGTAATATTATCTTTTTTAATAGGTATAAGATTATTTTTGAGTTCGTTCTTTTCAATCAATTCCTCAGAGTCATTTTTTTGCAAATTTTTAAGAACAGAAATATCAAAATTAGGATTATCACTTTTTATTTTACCAATATCCTTTTTAAGTTCGTTGAGGTCTTTTTTCATATCAAATAAAATTTTATATAATATTTCTCTTTCATTTGAAAAATCACTGTTTGAAGATTCTTTTTCAATCAACGCAGGTAAGTTGTTGATTGGATTTGGTAAGTAACTAGAAAGTATAGATGCTGTTATTGCTCTTTTCTGTTCTAGAACTGATAATTGTTCCGTAATATTCTTTAATTGTCTAATATTACCATTCCATCTATATTTTTTAAGTAATAATTGCGCTTCTTCATCAAGCCTAACTGTTGGCATGTTATATTTTTTTGCAAAGTCAGAGGCAAATTTTCTAAATAGTAAAACAATATCATTTTTTCGTTTTCTTAGTGGTGGAATATTAATTTCAATTGTACTTAATCTATAATATAAATCTTCTCTAAATTTATTTTTTTTAATTGCACTGTCCATATTAATGTTTGTTGCAGCTACAATTCTTACATCAGTCTTTTGAACTTTTGATGATCCTACTTTAATAAATTCACCATTTTCCAAAACTCTCAACAATCTTACTTGAGTTGTTATTGGTAATTCACCAACTTCATCTAAAAAAATAGTTCCACCATCGGCTACTTCAAAATAACCAGATCTTGTAGAAGAGGCACCTGTAAAAGCTCCTTTTTCATGACCAAATAATTCAGAGTCAATGGTTCCCTCCGGAATAGCACCACAATTAACAGCAATAAATTTATTATGTTTTCTGTGGGAAAGTTGGTGAATAATTTTAGGAAATATTTCTTTACCAACTCCACTTTCTCCCGTTATTAATACTGAAATATCAGTTGGAGAAACCCTAATTGACTTTTCAATTGCTCTATCCAGATTGATATAAGAGCCTACAATCTCAAATCTTTGTTTTATACTTTGAATATTTAGATTCATTTAATTTTTTTTTTGATATTACCTATTAAAGTTGTAGAAGTATTATCATTAATTAAGACTTCAACAAAATCACCAGGAATATAATCCTGCTTGGGCATCACAACCATTATGTTTTGTTCATTTCTTCCAGACCAAAAGCTGTTAGATTTTTTTGATTCCTTCTCAATTAGAACTTCTGTAGTTTTGTTTTTATATTTTGATAGATTTTCAAAACTGTGTCTAAATTGTAAATCAATAATTTCCGATAATCTTCTTTGTTTTATTTGTTCTGGGACGTTATCTTTCATTTTTCTTGCTGCTAGTGTTCCAGGCCTTTCAGAATACTTGAACATAAATCCAAAATCATATTTAACCAATTCCATTAAACTTAAGGTTTCTAAGTGATCTTTTTCTGTTTCGTTGGGAAATCCCGTAATCATATCTTGCGAAATACCACAATTAGGAAGAATTTTTTTTATACTAGAAATTAAATTTAAATACTCTTCTCTCGTATGTTGTCTATTCATTGCTTTCAAAACTATGTTACTGCCAGATTGAACTGGAAGGTGAATATGGTTACATATATTTTTATGAGCCTGCATAGTTGATAATACTTCAAAATCCATATCTTGAGGGTTTGATGTTGTAAATCTAATCCTAATGTTGGGGTAGGATTTAGCTACAAAATCAAGAAGTTTAGCAAAATTAATTGAAGTACGTTTTTGAATTTCTGAAGCCTTTTTAAAATCTTTTTTCAAACCACCTCCATACCACAAGTAGCTATCAACATTTTGACCAAGAAGAGTTATTTCCTTGTAACCATTTTCATATAATTTCTTTATCTCATTTAAAATACTTTTTGGATCCCTACTTCTTTCTCTTCCTCTTGTAAAAGGAACTACACAAAATGTACACATGTTGTCACATCCTCTTGTAATAGAAACAAAAGCAGAAATTCCATTGGAATTTAATCTTTGTGGATTAATATCAGAATAAGTTTCTTCTTTTGAAAGCAGTACATTTACAGCGTCATTTCCAAACTCAACCTGTTCTAATAAATTAGGTATATCCCGATACGCATCAGGTCCAACAACGAGATCAACTATTTTTTCCTCAATCAAAAATTTTTCTTTTAATCTTTCCGCCATGCAACCCAAAACACCTATTTTTAAATTAATATTTTTCTTTTTTAAAAAATTTATACTTGACAATTTTTTTCTGATTGTTTGTTCCGCTTTTTCTCTAATTGAACAAGTATTAAGTAAAATAAGATCACATTTTTCTATGTTATCAGAACACTCATATCCATTATTCTCAAGAATAGATGCAACAATTTCAGAATCGGCAAAATTCATTTGACAACCATATGAAATTATATGAAATTTATTTTTAGAATTTATTTTACTATGAGAAATTTTAGGTTCAGATAATATCATAAATATGAATTTTTCAGTAACAAATATAAAAAAACTGTCAAATTGTCTTGTTTTTAAATGTTGTTATTTTTAATTAATGGAATAAAAATTGATAATATTATTTTTTGAAACTTTAAAAAATGAATTGTTAAAAATATATACTTTTGTGAACTTAAATTTATTATATGTCTAAAAATCTTGTTATAGTTGAGTCGCCAGCAAAAGCAAAGACAATTGAAAAATTTTTAGGAAAAGATTTTAAAGTCGTATCAAGTAATGGGCATATTTCTGATCTTCCGTCTAGTGAACTAGGTATTAATGTTGATGAAAACTATGAGCCAAAATATATAATATCAAAAGACAAGAAAGATTTAGTTAAAAAGCTTAAAAGTGAAGTTAAAAATGTTGATACGGTTTGGTTAGCAAGTGATGAGGACAGAGAAGGTGAGGCAATAGCATGGCACTTACAGGAATCATTAAATTTAGATGAAGAAAAAACTAAAAGAATAGTTTTTAGAGAAATAACAGAAGAAGCAATTAAAAAAGCAATAACGAACCCTAGAAAAATTGATAAATCCCTTGTTAATGCTCAACAAGCTAGAAGAATACTCGACAGACTAGTAGGTTATAAAATTTCACCAATTCTTTGGAGAAAAGTAAAGGGTGGTCTTTCTGCTGGACGTGTTCAATCTGTAGCCTTGAGATTGATTTCTGAACGGGAGAAAGAAATTGATAAATTTGACCCTGTTGAGTCCTACAGGATTTCAGGTCTTTTTAAAACCTTAAACGGTAAAATTTTCAAGGCGAAGTATTTAAAAAATATCAAAAGAGATAATTTTTTTGAATCTTTTTTAAATGGGTTTTTAAGTTCATCTTTCTCTGTTGAATCTGTAATAAAAACACCTACAGAAAAGAAACCAACACCACCGTTTACAACATCCACTTTGCAGCAAGAAGCGTCCAGAAAATTAGGCTTTTCAGTATCAAGAACTATGTCTGCTGCTCAGAAATTATATGAGCAAGGTCATATTACATACATGAGAACTGATAGTGTTAATTTATCAAATCAAGCTGTTAAATCAATTAAAGAAACTGTGCTTGAAAAATTTGGAGAAAACTATTTTTTTGAAAGAATATTTAAAAATAAAAGTAAAAGCGCTCAGCAAGCCCATGAAGCTGTAAGACCAACCGTTTTTTCAAACGAAAATTTGATTCTTGACTCAGATCAAACAAATCTATATAAATTAATTTGGAAAAGAACAGTGTCCTCTCAGATGGCTAATGCTAAATTAGATAAGACGGTTATAAAAATAAAATCATCTAATCACAAAGATTTTTTTCAAGCTGATGGTGAAGTTGTAATGTTTGATGGTTTTTTAAGGTTGTATATTGAGTCAAAAGATAATGTGGTTGAAAAGGATAATGACGATCTACTTCCAAAGTTAGAAATTGGTGATAAAATTGAAAAAAACCAGATTTCAATAACTCAAGTATTTTCAAAACCACCTTTCAGATTTTCTGAAGCAACTTTAGTAAAAAAATTGGAGGAGCTTGGAATTGGAAGGCCTTCCACATATGCTCCTACTATTTCAACTATAATGAATAGAAAATACGTATTTAAAGGAGATGCTGTAGGAGTTAAAAGAGAATTAATACAATTTTTAATTACAAACCAAATTGATCAATCAATAATTTCTGAAAATTTTGGATCAAATAAAGGTAAACTAGTTCCAAGTGAAGTAGGTCTCTTAGTTAATGAATTTTTAACTAATAATTTTAGTAATATAATTGATTATAATTTTACTGCATCTGTTGAGGATGATTTTGATTCAATTGCTACTGGAAAAAAAGAATGGCAGTCTATTATAGATAATTTTTATAATCCTTTTAATCTTAAAGTTGATGATGTAAGTAAAAATGCCAAAAGAGAAACTGGTGAAAGAATATTAGGCGAGGACCCAAAAACTGGAAGACAACTCAGTGTTAAATTAGGTAAATTTGGTCCGATAGCTCAAATAGGTAAAAATGAAGATGAAGAAAAACCTGTTTTTGCAAGTCTTCTTCCCGACCAACAAATTAGTAAAATAACATTTGATCAAGCATTAAAATTATTTAATTTACCAATATATTTAGGTGACTATCTAGATGAAAAAGTAGAGGCCAATATTGGGAGATATGGCCCATATGTTAAATTCGGAAAAAAATTCATTTCAATTTCTGATGGCACATCACCATTTGAGATAACTTACGATAATGCAATTGAATTAATTAAAAAGAAAAATGAAAGTGAAAAACCTATTATAACATATAAAGGTTATGGTGCTACTAAGGGTAAAGGACGCTTCGGACCATTTATAAAATGGAATAATATGTTTATAAATGTTAATAAAAAATATGATTTTGATAATTTATCAGACTCTGATTTTATTGATCTCATTGAGGAAAAAATAAAAAAAGAAAAAGAAAAAATTATAAAAAATTGGGTTGAGGATAAAATTACAATTGAAAAGGGAAGATGGGGAAAAATCTTTATAATCAAAGGCAAAAAGAAAGTTCAAATTCCTAAGGCTGTCGATCCTAAAAGTATTGATTTAGAGCAGGCTAAAAAGTTTTTAAAAAAATAATTTAAATTGTTTAATCAATATTTCACAGAACCCAATCAAAAAAGTTTAGATCTTAGGAAAAAATTAGATCACAGCTGTGTTTGTAACAAAATTAAAATTTTTGGTATCGACGAATTTGAAATTAATTCATCGGTTGATTTAGCAATATTAACTTTGTGTGATAATTTAGAATCTGAAAAATTTAGAAATAGATTTTACTCTTTGCATTACGGTGACTGGAAATTAAAAGTTATAGATTTAGGAAAATTTAATCAAGGACATAGTATTTCAGACAGTAATTTTGCATTAAAAGAAATTACTAAAAAATTGTCAGCATTAGGCATATTTACAATTTGTGTTGGAGGAAATTCAAATTTATTAAACGTCATTGCAGAGGCTTTGAGTGATGTGAATAGTTTTATAAATATTGTCTCTATTGATAAAATTCTTGGAATAGATAATGAAAAAGATGTAATTAATAATAAAAATTATATTTCTCATCTAATTCTTAATGAAAAATTAAAACTTAATTTTTTTTGCAATTTAGGTTATCTACGACATTTAAATTCATTTTCTAAAATTGAATTAATAAAAAAAATAAAATTTGATCTCTTAAGTCTTGGAGATTTAAGATCTGATTTTACTGAAGCTGAGCCTGTAATAAGGAATTCCCACATAGTAAATTTTAATTTAGAGTCTTTAAAATCTAGTGCAATAAATTATAAATTAACCTCACCTAATGGATTAACAACATTTGAAGCATGTAACTTGGCAAGGTATTCTGGTATTAGTTCTAGCATGAAAATTGTAGCATTTAATAACATGAAAAGTACTTTGGAATGTAATTCTATTTTATCTGAAATGGTTTGGTACTTAATCGAAGGTTTTAATAACAGGTATAATGATGATTTTTTAAAAGAATCTGACTTTACTTTTTATTATGTAGAGATAGATGGTCATAGTTTTAAGTTTTATAGAAATAAAATAAGTGATAGGTGGTGGGTTGAATATTTAAATAAAGAAATTATTTCTTTTGAAAAAGATATTATTCCTTGCTCTGAAAATGACTATAAATTATCACAAAATTCAATTATTTCTGAAAGAATTATAAAAAGATTAAGGAGTAAGATCACATGAAATTAAACCAAAAGTGTTATTTTAGGGTCCAACTTTTTGATTTAAGTAGAGATATTTACATGAAAAAATTAATATTTATTCTAACTTTCTTTTTGTTTATTACCTCTTGCTCAAAAAATGACAGAGGTGAGTTAACAGGTGTTAAGTCTAATAAATTTTTCCCAACTCAACCTAACGGTATGGTCCTAGTCCCATCAGGTTCATTTACTATGGGACCATCAAACCCCAACTCTGCTTTAGATCAAAACCCTACATTAAAAACTGTATCCATCAAGGCTTTTTACATGGACGAAACAGAAATAACCAATAGTGAATACAGGCAATTTGTTAATTGGGTTAGAGATTCTGTTGTGAGACATGAAGTTGCAAAAGCTGCATATGAAAAAATTGGTGAAGAAATTATAGAAGATGATCCACTTTGGGATTTTATGCCTGTTTACAACAGGGTAGAAGATGGTGATGAAAAAACTGCATATCAAGAATATCTTGAAGAAAATGGTTTAGGTTTTCTAGATATAGATGATAAGTCAACATATCGTCTCAACTGGAATTCAAAAATATCGTGGGAAAGATCTGATTATCTTGATGCTAATTATGCTGCAATCCTCGAAGGCGGTATTGGGCCAGATTTGTTGGAAGATTACAAAGGTTTTTTTATTCCTGCAGATTCAACACCAAATGGTTTAAGAGCATTTAAAACTAAAAGAGTAAAATATAATTATCGTGAATTTGATATTGAATCAAATAAATGGAGTGATTATAAAGAAATTGAAGTTTATCCCGACACAACTGTTTGGTATAAAGATTTTAATTACAGTTATAATGAACCAATGCATAATGATTATTTCTGGCACGATGCATATTCGGAATATCCAGTTGTTGGAATTTCGTGGGAGCAAGCAAAGGCGTTCGCTGACTGGAGAACTTTTTACAAGAACCAGCATAATAGAAAGAAGAAAAAAGATATACAACTTGTAAGTAGATATAGATTACCAACCGAATCTGAATGGGAATATGCAGCAAGGGGTGGTATAGAACGAGCTGAGTATCCGTGGGGCGGTCCATATACATATGATAATAAAGGATGTTTTTTAGCAAATTTTAAACCCGAACGGGGAGATTATGCTGCTGATCAAATCTTATACACCGCTGAAGCAGAATCTTATTGGCCAAACGATTATGGTCTTTATAATATGTCTGGAAATGTTTCTGAGTGGACAGACTCTAATTATGAGAGGTCTGCCAGTGATTTTGTTTCTGGTTTAAATCCAAATATTGAAGGTAATGATCTAAATTCTAGAAAGGTTGTTAGAGGTGGATCTTGGAAAGATGTTGCTCATTTTCTAAAGGTTTCAACTAGAGACTATGAGTATCAAAATAAGAAACGATCATATATTGGATTCAGGACTGTTCAAAGTTATTTAGGAGAAGACGTTGGATTTCAAGAAAATCCAAATAAAATATTTTAAATTATTTATATGAAAAAAGTGAAAAATAAAAAGAAATTTCTGCCAGACAATGTTATAGAGTTAATGTTTGGACTTGGTGCATCAATTGTTATTATTGGAGCTCTACTCAAGATTACTCATCAGGATTTTGGACCAATAACTGGAGACATAATGTTATCAGTTGGGCTAGTAACTGAGGCTGTTATTTTTGGTATATCTGGTGTCCAAGGTTATTTTACTGGTGATTCGTCTGTTGAAGATAAAGGGTTACAAACTATAGAGGCTGAAACACAAAATCTTCAAAGTGCCGTTGATGAAACAGTCGCAGGCTTAACAGCATTAAATAATAATTTATCTGGCGCTGCTAAAGCAACATCTGCATTTGTAATTCCAAAAGACATAAGTGAAAACATGAGCAGTTACAATACGAATTTAGCAAGCGCTGCATCAAAAGTTAAAGAAATTAACTCATTATATGACTCGCTAAGTTCTAATTTATCTGAAATTAACTCATCAACAGGCTCAATGAATATCCCTGAAGGTTTAGGAGAAGAGTTAACTAAGATGAAACAAACAATCAATGAACTTAATGCAAAATACGCAGCTATGCTTAATGGTATGAAGAGTTAATTTATGGCAGCAGAAAAGACAAATACTAGACAAAAAATGATAAACATGATGTATCTCGTGTTTATTGCAATGCTAGCATTGAATATCGATAAAGAAGTGCTTGCTACTATTGGTGTCATTAATGAAGATTTAGCAACTAGCGTTGAACAACTTGCTGATGATAATGTAATTAAGTATGCGACTATAGATAACTTACAGTCACAACCTGAATACCAAGTTATTTATCCATACGTTAAAGACTTAAAAGAAAAGTCTAATATTTATGTCAATTATATTGAAGAATTAAAGAATACCCTTTTGGAAAGTGACAAGGAAGGAACAAGTTATGTTAGAAATATTGAAAATAAATCTAATTCAGATAAGCCTAATCAGATTATGGTTGATTACCAGGTAATGGACAAATCAGGTCCTCTTGATGAATTATTTTTTGAAAGATCTACACTTTTACCACAAGGTGAAACCTATAAAAATAATTATATAGGTTTTAAAAATGATTTAATTTCGATTATAGACAGTATTAAAATTAATGATCCAAAATATTTGTCTGATGAAGTAGCATTAAAAAATATTGAAAGTGTAATTAAGGATTTAGATTCAAGGTTTGATTACCCAGATGACGGAAAAAAATTAAATAGTAATGGTAATGAATTAGATTTCATGGATTACGAGTTCAAAGGTTTTCCTCTAGTTGCTTCTATATCAAAAATGACTAAGACTCAAAACAATGCTATATATATTGAGAACAAATTACTTTCTGTAATTCTTGGTGAAATTGCCGTTGCAACAACTGGTGGAGGTGTTTTACAGGCATATTTAAAAACACCAAAGGCACAATATTTTTCGGGTGAAGTTTTTGATGGCAGTATTATTATGGGTCAAAAATCTTCATCTTTTGCTTTTGAAGATCAAGATATAAAATTGACATCTCCGGGATCTAGTCAACCTAAAGATTTAATTAAAGGATCAGATTATGAAATATCTGAGGGTCAAATTGTATTCAAAAAGAGACTAACTCAAACTGGTAGTTATAAGTTATCAGGTTCGGTAACCAAGTTGGATGATAGAAATGTTACGACGATACCAATAAATGAGGAGTTTTCTATTATTGAAAAACCATCAACTGCAACAGTTGAAGCAGTTAGAATGAATATATTGTATGAGGGTTTAAAAAATCCAGTAAATGTCGTTTTGCCTGGAGCTGTTCAATTATCCCAATACAATACCCAAGATTCTAATGTAACTCTTGCCTCAACAAATATCCCTGGTGCTAATTTTACAGCTAAACCTGTCGCTGGTTCAACTGAAGCATTTATCCAGGTAAGAGGCATAGTTAATGGTCAGCCTGCTATTTCAGAACCTAAATTATTTAGAGTAAAGAAGGCACCTGATGGAATTGGTGCGATTGAGAATGATCAATCATATCCTTCAGGATCAACTGTTACACAGTTTAATATACTGAATGGACAAGTTACAGGTTATA
The DNA here is from genome assembly GCA_042091575.1 of Cryomorphaceae bacterium. Classification (GTDB taxonomy): domain Bacteria; phylum Bacteroidota; class Bacteroidia; order Flavobacteriales; family Flavobacteriaceae; genus Eutrophosalina. The sequence goes on along the minus strand of JBELHE010000010.1, from coordinate 16,087 downwards.
AGCCTGATGATTTCGATTATGAATTTAATGTTGAGGTTACAAGATTTATCATCAGCGTTGGAATAAATCAAGCACTTACAATTGAAGGTAATTTTATTGAAGGACTAGCGGAAGACTACATTAGACAATCTCCATCAGGAACACCAATTGTTTTTTCTAGTGTTGAGGCTATTGGCTGGGAAGGTAATGACAAGAGTGAGGCATTTAAATATAATGTAAATGATTTTACAATTAGAAAACAATAATTTATAATGAGATCACTAGCTGCTTTTTTTATTTTATTTTCAAATTTAATTTTTTCTCAAGTAGATCTAATTAATGCAACAAAACCTATTGAGGCTGAAAAAAAATCTATAAATGAGATTACTCCTTTAGAGTATTCCAATATTGAAGAAAATGATATTTTATGGTCGAGAGTAGTATATGAATTTATAGACTTAAATGAAAAGTTAAATTTCCCTCTACTTTTCCCAACTAATGATGAACAAAATAAAATTGGTAGAAAGTCTATATGGAGAGTTTTAAAAGAACATATTGTTAATAAAATTGAAGAAGATCCAGCAGGCACAAATCTTGAAATTTACAAATTCGATGAATTCTCGTCTACAGATAAATTATCTACAACTGAAATTAAAGATTTGATGAGTTACGAATTAATTTCCAGAAAAACTGGTACACAGACTTTATATGTAAAGTCAAGCGAAATTGGGGGTTATAATATAAAAGGTATTTGGTATTTTGACAGAAAATCATCAGAGTTAAAATATAGATTATTAGGTATTCAACCCGTTGGGGCTAATACTGAGGATTTAAAAAATGGTGTTCAGAATCCTAATCTAGGGTCCCCATATTTTTGGATATGGTATCCTTCAGTTAGAGAAGAATTAAATAACCATTTAATTTTTAATGATAGAAATAATAATAATAGAATATCATTTGATGATTTATTAATAAACAGAAGATTTAGTTCGTTTATCTACAAATACAACAATATTTATGGAGATAGAGAAATTAAAGATTATATCAAAAGAAGACCAGGTGAATCAGAACAACAATATCAATTAAGATTTATCCTTGAATCTGAAAGAATCAAAAAAGAAATTCTTGATTTTGAATTAGATATGTGGGGATACTAGTTTTGTATATAAATCTCCAATAATATTTTTATCAAGTGTCAGGAAATACACAAACAGACGAAAAATTATCTCAAAACAGAGCTTTCACTTTAGTTAAATAATTATAATACAAGCTCAGAAAATTTTCTTAAATTAACTTACTTAAAATTAATTATGAAAAATATATTCGTACTATTTGTACTAACATTATTTATTGCATGTCAGTCACCTGCAACCAATGCTGTAAGTGAAGAAAATCAAGCAAAATTTGAACAATATGTAGAATCCTTTAGAACTTTTACAGAAGGATTTGCAGCTGAAGATATGGAGATGACTTTAAGTGTCGTTTCTGAATCAGTCCAGTGGAGCCCGCCTTACTACAATGAAGGTCAATTGATAGGGTATGATGGATTTAAATCTGCTGTTGAAGGATATTTTGATAATTTTGATAATCTTAAATTTGTGGAAGGTGAGGGTCCAAATATGAATCCAGATGCAGATCCAAATGCAAATTCAGCCTATTGGTCTGGATCTTTATATTCAAGTGCAACTCCAACTGTTGACCCGAGTGGGCTGAGGGTTTATGGAGTTTGGAAATGGAAACATACAGAAACTGGAGCCGAGGGAGGTAATAAATGGTATGGACTAATAACATTTGGAGATGATGGAAAAATATCTGGTTTTAGTGACTGGATGGATGTCAATGGAATGAATGTTCAAATTCAACAATATTTAGAAACAAGTAAAAATTAAATTATGAAGTATTATATATTATTATTTTTTGCAGCTTTATTTGTTAGCTGCTCATCTACAGGCGTTCAAGTTACGTTCGATGATGAAAAATCAAATGCTATCAGAGCACACTATCAAAATTATTTAAATAATGATATGGAAGGTTTAAAATCTCTTTGGTCACCAGATATTGAGATATTTTTAAATAGCACCGAACCTGTTTCGCAGGATGAACTTATTCCACTACTTGAAGCTCAACATGCAACTTATGATATTACTATGACCTGGTCACAAAACGGCGAAGAAGATCTGGGTCAATGGGTAGAAACAGCAAGTTATCCAGCGGGTACTGCGAACGAAGCAGTAATAGTAACTCAAACATGGTTTAACTGGAACGCTACAAGTAAATTAAGTGGTGAGACTATAAATTTACCTGCACACATAAGTTTTTTGTGGGGAGAAGACGGTAAAATCATTCAAGAATATCATAATTATGATACTACTGAAATGATTGCTGGAATTGAAGCAGCCCAAGCTGCTATGGTAGCCGAATAATAGTTTGTTTATAAACTAATTTTAAAAAGGGGCT
>JBELHE010000010.1:0-13551 GCA_042091575.1 Cryomorphaceae bacterium | reverse complement strand
TTTGTTTCATGGATACGAGCAAAAGATTTTACAATTACAACTCTAACACCTAAATGTCTTGGTTCCATTGCAGCATGTTCTCTGGATGAACCCTCACCATAGTTGTGATCACCAACAACAACAGTTGGGATATTATTTTTCTTATACTCACGCTGAGTTTCAGGAACTCCACCATATTCACCGTTCAATTGGTTTTTTACAAAATTTGTTTTTTTGTTAAAAGCATTAACAGCTCCAATCAAACAATTATTAGAAATATTATCTAAATGACCTCTATATCTTAACCATGGACCAGCCATTGATATATGATCAGTGGTACATTTTCCAAATGCTTTGATTAAAAGTTTTGCATCAGTTATGTTATTGCCATTCCAACTTGAAAAAGGCTCAAGCTTTTCTAGTCTTTTTGATTCAGGATTAATTTTAACTTCAATATTTGAACCATCTTCATCAGGTTCAATGTATCCTCTTTCATCAACTTCAAAACCCTTTGGAGGTAATTCCCAGCCAGTTGGTTCCTCAAGTTTAACTTCTTGTCCTTTTTCATTAATTAATGAATCAGTCGTTGGGTTAAAACCTAAATCACCAGAAATAGCTATCGCTGCTACAATTTCAGGTGAAGCAACAAATGCATGAGTATTTGGGTTACCATCAGCTCTTTTTGCAAAATTTCTATTAAAAGAGTGAATAATTGAATTTTTTTCCTTTTTATCAGCACCTTCTCTTGCCCATTGACCAATGCATGGTCCGCAAGCATTTGTAAATACTTTTGCATCTAACTTTTCAAAAATATCTAAAAACCCATCTCTTTCAGCTGTATACCGTACTTGTTCAGATCCAGGGTTAATTCCAAAGAAGGCTTTGGTAGATAAATTTTTATGTAATGCTTGATCTGCAATTGATGAAGCTCTGGATAAATCTTCATATGATGAGTTAGTACACGAACCAATTAATCCCCATTCAATTTTTCTAGGCCAATTATTTTTTTCTAATGTTTTAGTCATTTCACTAATTGGAGTGGCAATGTCAGGCGAAAATGGACCATTTATGTGAGGTTCCAGCTCTGTGAGATTTATTTCAATAACTTGATCAAAGTATTTTTCAGGGTTTTCATAAACTTCTTTATCACCTGTTAAATAGTCTTTGATTTTATTTGCCTCATCTGCTATTTCATTTCTTCCAGTTGCTCTCAAATATTTTTCCATTGATTTATCATACCCAAATGTTGATGTTGTTGCTCCAACTTCAGCACCCATATTACATATTGTTCCTTTACCCGTACATGATAAATTCTTAGCACCAGGTCCAAAGTATTCGATTATTGCACCAGTACCACCTTTAACAGTTAAAATACCGGCTACTTTTAAAATTACATCCTTTGCAGCTGTCCATCCAGATAATTTTCCAGTTAACTTAACACCAATTAATTTCGGAAATTTTAATTCCCATGCCATTCCTGCCATAACATCAACTGCATCTGCACCTCCAACTCCAATTGCAACCATTCCTAAACCACCTGCATTGACAGTGTGAGAATCAGTTCCAATCATCATTCCACCGGGGAAAGCATAATTTTCTAATACAACTTGATGAATAATTCCAGCCCCTGGTTTCCAAAATCCTATTCCATATTTATTTGATACAGATTCTAAAAAATTAAACACCTCATTGCTAGAATTTATCGCTTCTTGTAAATCTGGACCAGCACCAATTCTAGCTTGTATTAAATGATCACAATGTACAGTAGTTGGAACTGCTACTTTAGACTTGCCAGCTTGCATAAACTGAAGCAATGCCATTTGAGCGGTTGCATCTTGACATGCAATTCTGTCTGGAGCAAAATCTACATAATCAGCTCCCCTTTTAAAAGGTTTATTTAAATTATTCCAAAGATGAGAGTATAGTATTTTTTCTGATAGAGTTAGAGGATGATTACATACTCTTTTAGCATGATCTACTTTATTCTTTATGGAAGAATATATTTTTTTAATCATTTCAATATCAAAAACCATATTTTGTTTTTAGCATTACAAAATTAATAAAAGAAAAATTGTTTTGGTTCATATATGACCCTTCTTTATATTTTTTTTCTAAAAATTTATTTAAACCTTTTAGTTTATTGATATTTTTTGACAAAATTCATTAGAAATGGTGTTAATTAAATTTAAATTTTACCCATGTTTATATATACAAACTTTAAAATTTTGTACTTTATTAAAATGAAAACAATTAGCAAAATTATTTTTTTATTTTTTTTTATTTTTTCATGCAATACAAAAAATGATAAAATTAACAACGAAAAATTAAATGTACTTTTTATTGTTGCAGATGATTTAAATTGCGCGATAGGTGCTTATGGTGATCCACAGGCAATAACACCAAATATTGATAAACTTGCAAAAAAAGGCTTGATTTTTACTGATGCACATAATCAATATCCACACTGTGGTCCATCTAGAGTATCTTTTATGACTGGTCTTTATCCTGATCAAACAAAATCAAAATCACTTAGACTTTATGTACGACAAACAATTCCTGATGTAGTTACTCTTGGGGAAAAATTAATTAAAGAGAATTATCATTCAGCAAGAGTAGGTAAAATTTATCATTACCACAATCCAAGAGATATTGGAACAGCTGGTCATGATGATCCGTTTACTTGGAACAGAACAGTTAACCCATGGGGAAGAGATAAAAGAGAGGAGTATAAAATAAATACTTTACAAGAGGGTGCATATGGAGGGACATTAAGCTGGCTTCAAGCCGATGGCACAGATGAAGAACAAACAGATGGAATTGGTGCAACCGAAACAATTCGTTTTTTAGACGAGTTTGCTAAGACCGGTGAAAATTTCTTTTTAGCTTATGGTTTATTTAGACCTCACACTCCTTATGTTGCACCCAAAAAATACTACGATATGTATAATGTTGAAGATTTTTATATTCCTGAAAGTAATGAAGAATACCTGAAAACTATTCCAATACCTGCAGCTCAATCAGTAAGAGAGAAAAAAGTACAAAATTATTTAGATCAAGATTTAGCTAAGGAAATTAAACATGCATATTATGCAACAACTAGTTTCGTTGATGCTCAAATTGGACGTGTTTTGGATAAATTAGAGGAAACGGGTCTCGATAAAAATACTATTATTATATTAACTTCTGATCATGGTTACCATCTTGGAGAACATGGACATTGGCAAAAAAGAACATTATTTAATCATGCTACTAGAGTTCCACTTATATTTTCAGGTCCGGGAGTAAATAATAAAAAAGGCAATGTTGATGATCCAGTAGAACTAGTGGATTTATATCCAACAATCATGGATATGTTAAACATAGATCCTCCAAAGTTTTTAAGTGGAAGAAGTCTAAAGTCTTATTTATCTGGCGATAGAACTCAAATAAGATATAATGCGTTAACAGAACTTCGTGTTTGGACACCAAATGGGACTGCACAAGGTTATTCTTTAAAAACAAAGGATCATAGGCTTACTAAGTGGTTATATAACGATAATTTAGACTTTGAATTATATGATCTCACAAATGATAAATCAGAACTAAATAATTTAGGATATGATTCAGACTACCAAAAAGTAAAAGATTCTTTAAAGATTATTATTAATAACAGAATTTTTGAAGCTAATAAGTACCCCGAAAGTTTAGGTAGGCAAATTGAAAACGCATCCCCTACAAATTAAATTTAAAAATGAAAACAACTATAAAAACACTACTATCAGCTCTAATTATTTTCTCATGTGAAACAAAAAATCAGGATATAGATAATGAAAATTTAAATGTTCTTTTTATTATGGCTGATGACCTAAATTGTGATTTAGGATCTTATGGACATTCACAAGTTATTAGCCCTAATATAGATAAATTAGCCAGTGATGGTGTATTATTTGAAAATGCCCATAATCAATTTCCTTTATGTAGTCCATCAAGAATTTCACTTATGACTGGAATGTATTCAGATCAAACTAAAAGTACAAAGTTACAAGTTCATTTAAGACAAACTGTTCCAGATGTTGTGACTTTGGGACAAAGATTCAAACAGAGAGGATATACGTCTGTAAGAATAGGTAAAATATATCATTATGGAAATCCAAGTACAATAGGAACTTCTAGTACTGATGATGTTTCAACATGGACTTATACAATTAATCCTTACGGAAGAGATAAAGAGGAAGAATATAAGATAAAAACATTAAAACCTAGACAATATGGTGGTACTTTAAGTTGGCTAGCTGCGGACGGAAAAGATGAAGAGCAAACAGATGGAATTGCAGCAACCGAAGCAATTGAACAATTAGAAAAATTTTCTAAAAATGGAAAAAACTTTTTTTTAGCAGTTGGTATGTTCAGACCGCATACCCCCTATGTGGCCCCAAAAAAATATTTTGATATGTATGAAATGGATGAAATGGAAATTCCTTACACAGGAGTTGATGATAAATATTTAAAAACTTTACCTGAACCTGCAGTCAAAACAATAAGGTGGAAACAAGATCAGTTAATGTTAAATGATAAATCAAACGAAGAATTAGCACAAGAGATAAAAGAAGCATATTATGCAACGACAACATTTGTTGACGCCCAAATTGGTAGAATACTTGATAAGCTTAGAAAGACTGGGCTAGATAAGAACACAATTGTAGTATTCAGCTCAGACCACGGTTATCATTTAGGAGAGCATGGTCACTGGCAAAAGCAAACATTATTTGAAAATTCTACAAGAGTTCCCTTAATATTTTCAGGTCCTGGTGTTAAAAAAGGAATAAGATCAAATTCACCGGTAGAATTAATTGATATATATCCAACTCTAATGGATCTAACTAATTTTGAAACTCCTCCAAATGTTGTGGGTGAAAGTTTAAGGCCAATTTTCGAAGATCCAAAATATAAAGTTAGAGAAAGTGCTTTAACAAGATGGAGAGCTTCTCAGCATGGAAGTTTTAATTTTTCAGAATCTGGAATTCAAGGATATTCAATTAAAACAGAAAGATATAGGTTAACAAAATGGGGTGAAAATGGAGAATACGGTTATGAACTTTATGACCATAAATCAGATAAAGAAGAATTAATTAATCTAAATAATAATGAAAGTTATTCATCAATTTTAGATTCTTTAATAAATCATATAAATTTTAGAATAGCAGATGCTAGAAAAAAACCAAAAGGAATAGGGAGACAGCTTCAAGAGGTTCAATTACGTAAAGAGTCGTACACACCAGGAGATATTCATGACATTAATGGTAAAAGAATTTACATGAAACCAGCTGATGAGTAAAAATTAAATTTATTCTAATATTAATTCTTTTATTTCAATTGACTCATCACCAATTATTTTACTATAAATATTAATCATTTCCTGAAGTTTTTCAGGATTAGATTTTGCAAGATTATTTTTTTGAGAAAGGTCATTTTTAAGATTGAACAATTTATATTCTTTAGAATTACCAAGTTCAATATTAACATTAGTATTTTTCTCAGGACCATTATATGGTGGAATCATAGCCCAATTACCACTTCTTAATGCTGTTCTTTTAATAGCCTCAATTACTAGATCATTACGGCCATTGCCTATATTTCTAAAAAATACATCTGACAAATCAATACCATCTTTAGAATTAATTTCCGAACCAACAATGGTTGAAAATGAATTAAGAAAATCTATTTGTGACACAATCTCATCAGAAACTTGTGGCTTTGTTTTTCCTTTCCAATAGGTAATAAATGGCACTCTGGTTCCTGCCTCAAATAAGCTATATTTTCCTCCTCTAAGTTCTCCTGCTGGCGTGTGATCACCTAATTTCTCCACAGCATCATCAAAATAACCATCATTTAAAACAGGTCCATTGTCACTTGAAATAATAATAATGGTATTTTCAAGAAGATTATTTTCCTCCAAATGATCATATAACTCTCCAATACACCAATCAGCTTCTTTGATCACGTCTCCTCTAGGCCCCATTCCTGAGGATCCTTCAAATCTTGGATGAGGAGTTCTAGGAACATGAGGTTGTTGTAGAGTGTAAAACAAAAAGAAAGGCTTGTCTTTAACTTTATTTATATATTTTTTTGCTTCATCTAAAAACTTATCAGCCATATCAATATCACTCCATTTAGCTTTTTCACCACCTTTCATGTATCCGATTCTTGGTACACCATTAACAATTGCACTGTTATGACCATGGTGCCACATCATACTTAATAATTCTTTATTCTTTTTTCCACTAGGTAAGCCGTAGTCATTGTTTCCAAAATTAACTTCAATGGGATCATTTGGATCAAGATTAACCACATATCCATTTTCAATATACACAGTTGGAACTCTGTCTTGAGTATCTGCCATTATAAAACTATGATCGAATCCAACTTCGTTAGGACCGGGAGTTATTTTTTCATTATAATTAATTTTTGAATCACCGAGTCCAAGGTGCCATTTTCCAACAATACCTGTCTCATATCCTTTAGTTTTTAGCATCTTAGGAATGGTCATTTCTAATGTATCAATAATCAAATTTGCTCCAGTTAAAATTTTTGCTTTTTTATTTCTCCACGGATAAGTTCCTGTCAACAGAGCATATCTACTTGGACTACATGTTGCTGAACTTGCATATCCATTTGTAAATCGGATACCATTATTTGCAATTTTATCAATATTTGGAGTATCTAAAGTTCCTAAACCATAAGAGCTAACATCACCATATCCCAAATCATCAGCATATATAATTATGATATTTGGTTTTATTTTATCAGTATTGTTATTGCAGGAAAATAGAGCAAAAATTAGCAGAATAAGAAAATTATATTTCATTGTTAATAAATTTTATAAAGTTAGTTTCAAGTTAAATTTAATTGAATATTAAGTAAAATACAATTTTTTAAATATTATGTTAAGAATTGATTTTAATTAGTTAATTGATGATTAATGATCGTATTTAATTAAAAATTTCTCTAAATTAAATTTTATAGTTTTGATTTTGCTAAATACATAAACTATGAGAAATATTCTTTTTATAATTTTAATTCTTTGTTTTTCTTGTAAAAAAAACAATGATCTTCCCAATATAGTTTTAATTCTAACAGATGATTTAGGGTACAATGATGTTGGATTTAATGGATCAACTGAAATTATGACTCCAAATATTGATTCGATTGCTAAAAATGGAGTTCTTTTTACCGATGGATATGTTTCATATCCTGTTTGTGGACCCAGTAGAGCAGGATTAATGACTGGAAGATATCAAGACACATTTGGTTTTGGAAAAAATCCATTATTTGCTCCTAAAGATCCTAATATGGGTCTTACATTATCAGAACAAACAATGGCTGACATGCTTAAATTATCTAACTATACTACATTGGCAGTAGGTAAATGGCATTTAGGAGCTCATGAAAGTTTACGTCCAATGAAACGTGGTTTTGATCACTTCTTTGGATTTCTAACAGGCGGACATAGATTTTTCCCTGAAGAGTGGACTCTAGCCGATGAAACAAAAGTAAAAAATCAAGGAGCCGCATATAGGACTAAACTTTTAAGAGATGATCAAAGAGTTGAGGAAAAGGAATATTTGACAGACGCTTTATCAAGAGAAAGTGTTGATTTTATTGATAAAAACTCCGATAAACCATTTTTTATTTATTTGGCCTATAATGCTCCTCACGGCCCTTTACAAGCAACTCAAGAATATCTTGACAGATACGATCATATCGAAGAAAATAGTAGAAAAACTTATGCAGCCATGGTTAGTGCAGTAGACGATGGGGTTGGAGATATTATTTCCAAGCTAAAAGAAAAGGGGATTTACGATAATACAATTATTTATTTTTTATCTGATAATGGTGGAAGATTAAGAGGTGATTCAGATAATGGTGAGTTAAGAGGAAAAAAAGGAAATTTATTTGAAGGTGGAATAAGAGTTCCCTTTGCTATGCAGTGGCCCAAAGAAATTGAAGGAGGTCAGGTATTTAAAAAGCCAATCATTTCACTTGATATTTTTGCAACTCTTAAAGAAATAACATCTCCAGAAATTAGATCAAAGAATGAATTACATGGTGTAAATTTAATTCCATTTTTAAAAGGTGAAAATAAAAATGATCCGCACAAATTTTTATTTTGGAGAAATAACTTAATGCAGAACGATCCAAATCTTAGAATTGAAGCATTAGCACTTAGATCAGGAGAATTTAAGTTTATTAAAAATAAAGAGACAGATGCTTTATATAATTTAAAAAATGAAGTTTTTGAAGAAACAAATTTAAAAAATCAAAAAATAGAGATATATGATAGTTTGAATAATAAGTTTAACGAATGGTATAAAACATTAATGGATCCTACCTTTTTAGGCTTAATGGCAAATGATGAGTACAATGAACTAAATCCTGAAAGATTTAAATATTAATCTCAAAAGGGATTAAAATCATTAGTTTTTTTCGTTTTTATTAACTTTTCCAGAAATTTTATTGTTATCAATTAATAATATTAAACTGTCAACATATTTCTGATCATAAAATGGATTTAATTTCTCTGGAATTGGAGCATTTTTATTTTTTCTCCAATTATTTAAGTCATTTAAGAGTTCTTTAGTTTTTTCTTTATTAATATCTACAAGGTTTATTAATTCAGAATTATCATTTTTTAAATCATATAATTCATATTTATTATCCTCAAAGTAGTGATGTAACTTCCAATCATTTTTTATTATTACTGATCCAGGTCTAGTTCTAAATAATGGATCTGTTCCGTCGTCAGCATGTACATCATATGGTTCCAAATATATAGGAAAATGAAAATAAAGTTCTCTTTCTTTTAAATTTTTACCATTAAAAATTGGAGTTAAATCCTTTCCATCTAAGTCTAATGAATCCTCATAATTTATAATTTTTTTAATAGTAGGGAAGAAGTCAATATTGCTAACTCTTTCATATGATTTTGTCTTAGCTTTTATTTTACCTTGCCATGAAAAAATAATAGGCACTTTAATTCCTCCTTCATAATATGATCCTTTGCCAGCTCTTAGCGGGTATTGATTTGAAACAGCCCTTATTCCACCATTATCTGAGGTAAAAATTATTAATGTATTTTTTGATAAATTAAGTTCTTCAATTTTTTCTAATATTTTACCAATATTTTCATCCAAAGATTTTATCATTCCTGCATAATCGGCTCGATTATGAAATTCATTACTTTCTTTATTTTGAAAATCTTTTTCAAATTCAGGCTTAGATATTATTGGAGTATGAACTGAAAAAAATGGAACATAAGCAAAGAAATTATCTTTTTGATTTTCATTAATAAAATTAACAACTTCATCACCAATTCTGTCAGTTAAATATTCACCCTTTGGCCCATCTTTAATGTTTGGGCGTACATATGGTGAAAAATATCCACCTGGGCCACCATGTTCATTTCCTCCAATATTAACATCAAAACCACTTTGTTCAGGGAAAAAGCCTTTTGGTCCCATATGCCATTTTCCAAAATGACCTGTTTTATAGTTAGATTTTTTTAACATTTCTGGTATTATAAAAAAATCTAAATCTAAAATAGTTTCAGTTTTGACAGGGATTAGTTTTCTAGTCTTTTTATTACCTCTATCGGAGTTTCCAACAGTATATATACCATGATGAGTATGATATTTACCAGATAGCATTGTAGCTCTACTAGGCGCACAGTTTGCAGATGATGCATAACCATTCATAAATGTAATACCACTTTTGGATAGTTTATCAATATTAGGTGTTTCATAATAACTGGAACCCATGTAAGATAAATCAGACCAACCCAAATCATCGGCTACAATTAAAATAATATTTGGTTTTTTTAAACTATCATTATTACAAGAAAGTATAAGAAAAATTGATAATAAAAAACTTATTTTTTTTAGGGATGGGTTATTCATTTTCAGTTAAATAATTCATTCTTCTATTTACCAATGCGTTTTCTTCTCTAACTGGAGGGAACCAATTATCAGGGTATACATCCTTTTTAAGTTCTAGCTTATAATTCGAATTTTTAGTTTTAATATTAGCTAGAGTATTTAGCATGAGGTTAGCCTCAGCTTCAAATTTCGAGCTTTTTAAAAGAGATTTTATTTTTGAATCACTTATTTTAATGTTATTAAGTAACATGTATTCTGCAGCTCTCATTCTAACTAAATTTTCGGAATCATTTTCAAAAATAAAATCAATTATATCTTTGTTTTCTATACCCTTTTTCCCATAAATTATGTTTACTATTAATCCCCAATATCTAACCCAAGGATTACTATCCACCAATGCATCTCTAATCTTAAAAGAAACCTCATCATAATCATGTAAAGACAGGTCAGCAACTTCAATTAGTTTTTGAATTAATTCTTTATTTTTATTCGAATAATCTTCAATGTCATCAAGTCCATTTTTTAATAAATAAGGCTCTGGAATAAAGCTCAGATCATTAATTTTTATTAAATGATTATTTAATTCTTCCCTTAAATTTTTTAATATTTCTTCATAATTATTGTCCTGAGCTAAGTTTTTAGTTTCATGAGGGTCCTTTTCAATATTATAAAGAGATTCTGGTAATCTTGGTCTAAAAAATTGGCTTTGAATAGTATTTAATTTACCTTCTTTAAAAAGCTTATACCATTCTTTGTAGGCAAGCATTTTATACCTGTAATAGTTGTACAAACCATCAACATTGAATGGTTGATAATTTCTAATATATTTAAACTTTCCTTTTCTGATTGATCTTACCATATCATATTTTTCATCAAACCTATCAGCATAAGCAAAAGTTGTATTTTGTTTTTCTAGTTCAATTTTTTCTAAATTTTTTCCCAAAAAGGGCTTTCCATCTATAGACTTGGGTATATTAATTCCAGCAAGTGACAGAACAGTTGGTGCTAGATCAACGAACTCTACGAAGGTGGAGGTTCTATAACCTGACTTAAATGGGGATAATTTTTTCCATTTTTCTGGAACCCTAACAACTAGAGGAACATTTAATCCACTTTCATAGATATATCCTTTACTTCTTGGTAAAACTCCACCGTGATCACCATAATAAAATATTATGGTTTCATCAAGTAGCCCTTCTTTTTCAAGATTTTTAATAATTTTTCCAATTTCTTTATCTATGTCTACATGATGGCTATGATATAAAGATTGAGTATATCTGAAGGTTGGGGTATCTGGATGATAGGGGAATGGTTTAATACTATCTAAGTTGTTAGTTTTTAGAGCATTTTTAAGATGATTCTCATCAAAATGTAATTGGCCCTCATGAGTATTATGAAGGTTTTGAACATGGAAAAAAGGCTGTCCGTCTTCCCTGTTTTTATATGTGGCTTTGCCAGAGGATTCGTCCCATATTTCCCCTTCCTTTATAAAATTATAATCTTCTTTTGAATTGTTTGTTGTATAATACCCAGCTTCTTTCATGTATACAGGAAGAGGTTTTATATTGTTTGGTAATTTTACTAATGACATTCTTCTGTGGAACTGTGTGCCAATTCTAGGAGCATAAACACCGGTTATCAGTGTACTTCTTGCAACTGAGCAAACAGGAGCATTGGAAAATGTATTTTCAAAAACTATCCCATCGGAAGCTAGATCAGATACATTTGGCATTTTTGCACCACCCTTTGAATAAAGATCCATATAATGGATTGAATTATCTTCGGAAACTATCCATAAAATATTAGGTTTTTTATCTACTTTGAAATTACAAGAGTTTAAAAGCAGAACAACAACTATAACTATATATTTTTTCATATTTAATTACCAAAATAAAGCATACAATAATGCTGTGATAAGTAAGACTGCAAATGCCGCTAAGTTGAATGTCTTGTCAGTTTCAAAAAGTTTTTTACTTAACACAATACCTTTTGGATCATCTCCTTTATTTTCTACGTTACTTATAATAAATATTACAAATAAAGTTCCTAAGCATGTTAACATCATTTGATGCATAAAAGGGAGGTTTAAGAAAATCATAGAGTCGCTCCAACCATTAGGTGCAACTTTAAAATACATTGCAATAGGAATGGATAAAATTACTCCCCAAATAGATGCATTGTTAGTTGCTTTTTTATAAAATAGTCCCATTAAAAATACAGCTAAAATACCGGGACTTACAACTCCAGTATATTCCTGAATAAATTGAAAAACTTGACCTAAGCTACCAAGTTGAGGTGCTATTATGGTTGCAATTATTAAGGCAACAAGACCTGTTAATCTACCTACTTGAACCATTTTTACATCATTTGCTTTTTTATTTATTAAGGATTTATAAATATCCATAGTAAATATTGTAGAAGTTGAATTTACCATTGAAGCAAGTGATGATACAATTGCAGCAGCAAGGGCAGCTAAAATTAAACCTTTCAATCCAACTGGAACAAAATTCTTAATTAGCCAAGGTGCAGCATTATCATTTGCAATATTTCCTGAATTACCTAAAAAGCCCTCAGTTGCTAAAAGATCAATATTTAAAGAACCAGTTGAAGGATCTAAATTCATTACATATGCAATAATTCCAGGTAAAACAACAATAACAGGTATTATTAACTTTAAAAATGCAGCAAATACAATTCCTTTTTGACCTTCTCTTAAGTTTTTTGCTGCTAATGTTCTCTGAATTATATATTGATTAAATCCCCAGTAGTATAAATTTGCAACCCACATTCCGCCAATCAAAACAGCAAGACCAGGTAAATCCCACCAAGCGTCTCTTCCGTTAGGGGTTATAATTTCACCCTTGGACAGAATCATCGAAAAACGTTCGGGTGCAGTATTATAAACATGAGCTATTCCATCTATGAAACTTCCACTTTCCGTAACATTAGATAGAGCAAAGTAGGTCATTAATAATCCACCAATAATAAGTAGAACAACTTGAACTACATCTGTCCAGGCAACAGCTGCCAATCCACCCCAAAGCGAGTATGCTGCCGCGAATAATGCTAAGCCTATTATACTATTTATTAAAATCCCTCCGTCTCCACTACCAATTATTGTATCTAAAGCTTTTCCACCTAAAAAAAGAACGGTTGTTAGATTTACAAATACAAATAATGCAATCCAAAACATAGCTAAAATTGTTTTGAGATTAGAACTAAATCTTTTTTCTATAAATTCCGGTATTGTATAAAGTTTTTTTTCTATAAAAATTGGTAGAAAATATTTTGCAACAACCAATAATGTAATTGCTGCCATCCATTCATAAGAAGCAATAGCTAGTCCCAGTGCAAACCCCGAGCCTGACATACCAATAAATTGTTCTGCAGAAATGTTGGCAGCTATAAGTGATGCTCCAATAGCCCACCAGGGTAACGATTTACCAGCTAAGAAGTAATCCTCAGCACTTTTTGCCTTACCATCTTTACTTCTAGAAACATATAATCCAATGGAAAGGATTACAATTGCATATAAAATAAAAACTGCAAAATCAACATTAGAAAAATCCATATATACTATTTTTTAGAATTACAATAAACTCAATATTTTCAATATAAATTGACTTTTATAGAAAAATAAGGTCTAAAATTATTAAGATTT
>JBELHE010000009.1:0-27772 GCA_042091575.1 Cryomorphaceae bacterium | reverse complement strand
AACCTTTTCTTGCATTTTCAAAAATACATCATTAAAAATGATAAATAAAATTAAATTTCACAGACTTGCATTCTTGAATCAAAAGGTTCAATAAAATTATATATTGAATCTATAAAATCTTTACCGTGAATGGAGTAAAAATGTGAAAAATTCAAAAATCTTTCTTGAAAAATATCATTAGGATAAATTCTTTCAAAGATGTTTTTGATTGATTCTAATTTTTGGGAGTTTTTTTGTTTAAGTATTTTAATTATTTTTTTTTCAAAAGAGTTATAGTCATTTTTATGTCTTGTTTCCAGTGCATTCAAAGTTGAAACTAATGTGGAATCAATTTGAGATAAGTCATTTTTTATTTGATCAATATTGTTTGAATAATTATTTAAAAACTTTTTTATTCCAGTATTGTATTTATTATTTAACTTCAGAAACTTTGTAAACAACTGATCTTTATTTAAAAAAAGATCTTCAATTTTTAAATTCAGACTTCCTATTTTATCTATATCTCTCTTGGAAATTAATGCAAGAGATTGTCTGACTGCAAGAATCGGGAAGGGTATATCATAAAAATTAAATAAATCTTTTAATTCTAACCAGTATGAGATTTCAGATCCTCCACCTAAATAAGAAATGTTAGGAAGAATTGACTCTTGATAGAGTGGCCTTAATATTACATTAGGCGATATACAATTTGGATTAGACTTAACTAGGTCAATAAATTCATCTTTTTTAAAAGATCTACTGTCACCAACTAAACTAAATTTATTATTTTCATATTCAATTCTATATCGTTTAGATTCATCAAGATAAAACAAATTTAATAGTCTAGGATTTGCTTGTACTTTAATATTTTCCGTGTAAGTTTTTTTTAATTTTTTAATTGAATTTTTAACTATAGAGTGGGATGAAAAATTGTTAATTTCATCCAAAATGATATTTTTAAAAACACCTTTAAGTCTGTAGTCATCTGGATCAAGCACTAAAATATCATAGCCTTTAAATAAATTAAATACTAATGATCTTGTTGC
This sequence comes from Cryomorphaceae bacterium, assembly GCA_042091575.1. GTDB lineage: Bacteria > Bacteroidota > Bacteroidia > Flavobacteriales > Flavobacteriaceae > Eutrophosalina. Next base: position 26,747 of record JBELHE010000009.1, on the reverse strand, counting down.
TTCAGAAAAGTTTTTTTTCTTAACATAGGAATCTTTAAAAATATTTAAAAGAGATTTTATGTGCGGCTTATCTTTAAAAAAAGATTTTATTTGTTCATATAAAAAATCCATGTTCATAGTTTCAATCTTTCCAGTAATGTGGTTTTTATAATTATAATTATATATGAATTCTTTATTATATAAATTGAAGTTTTTTATCTCTTCAAAATCATGATCTTCAGAGGCCATCCAAAAAATTGGAACAAAATTAAAATCACTATAATTCACTTTAAGTTCATTGCAAATCTTTATCACTTGAAGAATTTTATAGATAAAAAATAATGGTCCTGAAAAAAGAGATAATTGATGTCCAGTAGTTACTGTGAAAGAATTCTTTTTTAATAATAAATCGATGTTGTTATAACTTTTTGTGTTTTTATAATCTTTGTTTTGATCTTTTAAAACTTGTACTAGTATTTTTCTTTTTTCAACTTTAAAATTGGATTTTTCAATAATTTGGTCTTTAAAATTTTCTAATTTAAAAGATCTATTATAAAAACTATTAAGTTTATCTCCTTGAAGATAATCTTTGGTTAAAATAGGTAAATGCCTAGATTTTTCTATATCAACTGAAAAGTTACTTTTCATAAAAGTTCAGCAATTAAATCATATTTAGATGAATCCTTGATAATAACATCATAAAAATCACCAATTCTTAAATGATTATCATTTGATTTTATTAATATATTATTGTCAACATCAGGCGAATCATACTCAGACCTTCCTATATAATAGCCCTCGTGATATCTATCAATAATACACTTTAATTTCTTACCCAATTTTTCTTTATTAAGTTGGCTGGAAATTTCCGATTGAATCTGCATAACAATTTTTTGTCTTAACTTTTTTTCATCCTCAGAAATAATATCTTCTAAATTATAAGCATGTGTGTTTTCTTCATGACTGTAGGTAAAACATCCTAATCTATCAAATTTTATCTCTTTAATCCAACCACATAACTCATTAAAATCATCTTTATTTTCTCCGGGATATCCAACAATCAATGTAGTTCTTATGGCAATATTTGGATTTTTAACTCTAATTTTTTTTATCAAATTATTTATTTTTTCTTTCCCAGCTCCTCTCCTCATAGATTTTAGAATTTTATCTGAAATATGTTGAATAGGTATATCTAAATAATTACATATTTTATCCTCATTTTTAATCACGTCAATTATTTCATCAGGAAATCCAGATGGATAAGCATAGTGTAATCTAATCCATTCAATACCATCAATTTTACACAAATCTTTTAAAAGTTTAGCAAGTGTTCTTTCTTTATATAAATCAATTCCGTAATAAGTTAACTCTTGAGCAATAAGTATTAATTCTTTGATACCTTGAGATGCCATTTGTTTTGCTTCGTCAACAATCTCATTAACTGGCCTTGAAATGTGTTTACCTCTCATTAGTGGTATAGCACAAAATGAACATTTCCTATTACATCCCTCTGAAATTTTCAAATATGCATAGTTTTTTGGTGTGGATAAAAATCTTTCCCCAATTAATTCTTTTTTATAATCAGCTCTTAAATGTTTTAAAAGCTGAGGTAAATCAGTTGTACCAAAAAATTTGTCTACATCAGGTATTTCTTTAATTAAATCATCTTTATATCTTTCACTTAAACAACCTGTTACATAGAGTTGATCAATTTCACCGTTCTTTTTTTTTTCTGAATAATATAGTATTGTATCTATTGACTCTTGTTTCGCATTATCAATAAAACCACATGTATTTATAACAATTATATTTCCATCTTGCTCATGAACCGCATTCTTATTATTTGCTTTTAATTGAGAAATGAGTATTTCAGAATCATACAGGTTCTTTGAACAACCCAAAGTAACTATATTAATCTTATTTTGCTTTGTCGATCTTGATCTCATATAATTTTATTTTGAAAAAAAGATTCAACAAAAACTTTCTTGTCAAATATTTCAATATCATCAATTGATTCTCCTGTTCCAATAAATTTAATAGGTATATTTAGTTGATCCGAAATACCAATTACTACACCTCCTTTTGCTGTCCCGTCTAATTTTGTAACCATCATTGAGGTAACTTTAGTGGCCTCAGAAAATTGTTTGGCTTGTTCAAATGCATTTTGACCAGTTGACCCATCTAATACTAATAAGATTTCGTTTGGTGCATTAATTTTAAGTTTTTGTAAAACTCTGCTGATCTTAGATAATTCGTTCATTAAATTTATCTTATTATGTAATCTACCCGCAGTGTCTATTATAACCACATCTTTATTGTTATTTATTGCTGATTTTAGTGCATCGTATGATACTGATGCAGGATCGCTTCCCATCTGTTGCTTTATAATATCAACTTCAGCTCTTTTAGCCCATTCATCCAGTTGCTCAACTGCTGCAGCTCTAAAAGTATCTGCAGCACCAATGATGACTGATAAACCTTGAGTTTTGAAGAATTTAGCAAGTTTTCCAATAGATGTAGTTTTTCCAACTCCATTTACACCTACAACTAAAATCACATATGGTTTATCATTTACATTTAAATCTTCATTGATTTCATCAAAAATTATATTTCCAATTTCTTCCTTAAGAATAATATCGAGTTCTTGAGGATTAGTATACTTTTCTTTTGCTACTCTTGATTCAATAGCATCAATTATTTTTATTGTAGTCTTAACTCCAACATCAGAAGTGATTAGAATTTCTTCTAAATTATCTAAGACTTCAATATCAACTTTTTTCTTACCAACTACCGCTTTCTTAATTTTTTCAAAAAAAGAATTACTTGTTTTCTCAAGACTTTTATCTAAATTATTTTGATTAGTTTTTACTAATAACTTTTTAAAAAAACTTTCCTTTTTCTCTGTTTTTGGCTCAGAATCAGATTTTTTTTCAAGTTTTGGTTCCTTCTTGATTACATTTATAGTATCTTTTTCTAAATAATTAGCTTCTTTTTTCTGACTTAAATCATTTACATCTATCTCCGATTTTTCATGATCTTTGGTTGCTTTCTTCCCAGATAAAAAGAGCTTTTTAAAAAAATTCATTTTTGAAAGTTAGCTATAAAAATTTAAAAAATAAATCTTTATAGTCTGTAAAGATTCACTTCTTAGATAACCAATCATTTACTTGATCTGAAGACATAATAGCTTCGAAGAAGGTGTAAGAGTTACTTTTTTTGTTTTTGACCATTTTAATAGCTTTTGTAAGCTTTTTTGAAGATGTTTGAAGGGTTGCAACAGTTTTTTTAGCCATTATTTAATCTCTTTATGAATTGTATACTTTTTTAGTATAGGATTGAATTTCTTTAACTCTAACCTTCCAGGTGAATTCTTCTTGTTTTTTGTTGAAACATACCTTGAAGTACCTGATTTACCAGACTCTTTATGTTCTGTACATTCTAAAATAACTTGAACTCTATTGCCTTTTTTTGCCATAAAATTAAAGTTTAATACCTTTTAGTTTAGCTTCTTTTAAAACAGCTGAGATCCCTTTTTTATTAATTGTCTTTAAAACGGATGTAGAAACCTTTAATTTGATCCATTTATTTTCTTCAGGTATGAAAAATCTTTTTGAAACAATATTGGCATTGAATCTTCTTTTGGTTTTGTTTATTGATTTGGAAACATTATTTCCAAACTGAACTTTTTTTCCTGAAATTTGACAAATTTTTGACATATCATTTTGCCTTTAGGCTTGCAAATAAACAACTTTTTTACAGTTTTGACAAATTTATCCACTTAGATTTTCTAATAAAAATTCTAAAGATTTTTCTACTACAATTTCAAATATTTCTTCTCTTGATCCTTTCAAATAAAATTCTTTAGATAATATTTTGTCTGGTGTTGCAATTGACACAAAGACATGACCAACTTTTGAATAATCGTCATTTGTTAATGGTCCTGCATTTCCAGTTGTTGAGATACAATAATCAGAATTCAATATTTCTTTTCCAGACTTAGCCATTTCTATTGAAATTTTTTTACTAACAGCTGAAAATTGATTAATCTTTTCTTTGTCGATATTAAGAATATGAATTTTAGCTTCATTAGAATAAGTCACCAATGATCCCTTAAAAAAGGTTGATGCTCCTGCTTTTTTTATAATTGAGCTAGATAATTTTCCACCTGTAATGCTTTCAACTGTTGAAAGTGTAAGATTATTATTAATAAAAAATTCAAAAACTTTATCTACTCTCATTTTATTTTAATTGAAAATACCATTTTGTCTTCAATATAGCCCTCTAGAATATCACCAATATTAATTTGCCCAACACCCTCAGGTGTTCCAGTGAATAAAATGTCTCCAATTTTCAATGTAAAATAGGATGAAACTTCAGAAATTAAATCATCGATTTTCCATATCATATTAGAGCTATTACTAGATTGAACTATTTTATTATTGATTTTCAAACAAAAATTAATATTATTTATATTGGTGAAATCATCAATACTAATCCATTCTCCAATTAATGCAGAATTATCAAAAGCTTTAGCTTTTTCCCATGGATGACCAAACTCTTTAAGTTTTTTTTGTAAATCCCTTGCTGTAAAATCAATTCCAAGTGAAATCTGATCGTAATAATTTTTTGAATAATTTGAATTAATATGTTTACCAAGTTTATTAAATTTTAAAATTAGTTCAACCTCGTAATGAATTTCGTTAGAAAATTCTGGGATAAAAAAAGGTTGATTTTTTTGAATTACTGAGGAATCAGGTTTGAGAAATAATATAGGTGAGCTATTCCCTTTTGATTTTAACTCTTCAATATGCTTTAAATAATTTTGACCAACACAAATAATTTTCATGACAACTTATTATTAATCTTATTTAACCTGATTTTGTTTAAAACATTTTTTGTATACCTAGGAAAATCAGCCTTAATGATCCAACTAAAATATCCTGGATCGTTGTGCAAGACTTCATCAACTTCATTTCCTTTATATTTTCCAAAAGAAAATGATGGTTTTAAATCACTATTTAAGTAGATAAATCCAGCTAAATCTACAAATTTTCTTTGTGAAGAATATTCTGATAAAAAATTAACATTTTGTTCCAGATCTTCATATTTATTCAGTTGAGCTAACAGAACTTCATATGTAGCTCTTGTATCTGACATAGATGAATGAGCATTTTCATGATTTTTATTACAATAGAATTTATATGCAGCGGACAAAGTTCTTTTTTCTTTTTTGTGAAAAATATTTTGAATATCAATTAGTTTAATTTTTGAAATATCTAATTCTTTATCGACTCTCAAAAACTCCTCTGCCAATAAAGGAACATCAAATTTATTTGAGTTAAAACCTGCTAAATCACAATCTTTAATAAATGAAAAAATTTCAGACGAAAGGCTACTAAATGTAGGCTTATCAATAACCATTTCGTCCGTAATTCCGTGAATTAAAGAAACATTTTTTGGTATTGGAATAGTTGGGTTTACTAACCATGTTTTTGGCTTTTCTTTTCCGTCCTTTAATATTTTTAAAATAGATATTTCTACAATTCTGTCGTTAACAATACTTATTCCTGTTGTTTCAAGGTCAAAAAAACAAATAGGCTTTGATAAGTTTTTTAAAAAAGACATTTCTTATTAATCTAAATTTGAGTTTCAAGATTCCAGTTCTGTATATTTTCCTTAATTCTTTTTAAAAATAATCCACCTGTGGCACCATTAATTATTCTATGGTCATAACTGTGACATAGAATCATTTTTCTCCGAATTCCAATAAAATCTCCTTTTTCAGTTTCAATAACTGCTGGTTTTTTTAATATTGATCCAATTGCCAAAATACCAACTTGTGGTTGATTAATGATTGGAATTCCCGTTAGAGTGTCAAATACTCCAACATTTGTTATGGTATAGGTCCCATCAACAACATCATCAGGACTTAAATTATTATTACGAGCCTTTTGAATTAACTGATTTGTTTTTTTTACTATTCCAACAAGGCTTAACTGATCAGAACTTTTAAGAACAGGTACAATTAAATTACCATTAGCCAAAGCTGTTGCAACACCAATATTAATTTCACTTTTAGTAACTATTTTATCATCATTCAAACTTGAATTAAGTATTGGAAATTCTTTCAAAACATCTGACACAATTTTTATAAAGACATGTGTGAAAGTTATTTTATTATCTTCTCTTTTTAAAAATTGATCTTTTATTCCTTCCCTCCAATCCCACAGGTTTGTAACATCCAACTCAATAAAAGACTGAACATGAGGGGATATTTTTTTACTACTTACCATGTGCTGAGCAAGAATTTTTTCCATTCTTGTTAAGTCTCTTATCGTAGAGTTATTTTCTAAAAATGATTTAGTTTCAAAATTTTTATCTTGTTCAAAATTATTTGAGGATTTGATATGCATTAATATATCATTTTTAGTAATTCTTCCATTCTTGCCTGAACCATTTATATTTAATAATTCATCTTCACTTATATTTTCCTTAAGAGCTATGCTTCTTACTAGTGGAGAAATATATTTTTGACTGTCTACTTTTATAGATTTTGAAATTTCAAAATCAATTATTTCTTCATTTTTATTTTCTTCATCTACAAGTTCAATATTTGGGATCTCTTGGATTAAATCTTGTTGTTTAGTTGTCTCTGAAAATTCATTAAGTTCAATTACACAAATTGTTTCACCAACCTTAACTACATCATTAACTTTATGACATAATTCAATTATTTTTCCATTAACATCACTAGGCACTTCAGAATCAACTTTATCAGTTGCAATTTCAACAACAAAATCATCAACCTTAATATAATCACCTACATTTTTTAACCAATTTACAATTGTAGCTTCTTCTACACTTTCACCCATTTTAGGCAGTATCAATTCATATGTTTTTTGATCGGACATGTTGCAAAAATATCAAATATATACTATTAATGTTTATTTAATCTTTAGATACTTGTTCGTATGGAACTCTTTTCAATATACTTCTTCCTAAAGTGATTTCATCAGTATATTCAAGATTATCTCCAATTGAAACCCCTTGTGCTATGGATGAAAATTTAATATCTAAGTCACTTATTTTTTTATAAATATAAAAACTTGTAGTATCTCCTTCCATAGTCGCGCTTAAAGCAAAAATCACTTCCTTAATTTTTTTATTTTTAACTCTATCTATTAACTCTTGTATTTTGAGCTGATTAGGTCCAATGCCTTCAATTGGCGAAATTTTTCCATTTAAAACATGATATAAACCATTGAATTGACTGGTATTTTCAATTGCCATTATATCTCTAATATCTTCAACAACACAAATAAGAGAATCGTCTCTTATGTTACTTAGACAAATATCACATGTGTCCGAATCTGAAAGGTTATAACAATTATTACATGACTTTAAATCATCATGTAATGATTGAATAGATTTAACTAAGTTGTCAATATCTGACGAATTTGATTTCACTAGATATAAAGCTAATCTTAAGGCAGTACTTTTGCCTATTCCAGGTAATCTTGAAATTTCTCGTACAGCATTTTCTAAAATTTTAGACGGTATATTCATTTTACCATTTAACTTCCCACTAAGATAGCATCATAAATTATTATATTTGAGTTCTTTATTATAAAGATGTCAGAATCCTTAATTTTTTTTGTAATTGCAGCTTACTTTATAATTCTTTTTTTTATTTCAAATTTAACAAAGGGTAAAGAGAATAATTATACTTTTTTTAAAGGAGACAAAGAATCTCCTTGGTATATTGTTGCTTTTGGAATGATTGGAGCATCTTTATCTGGAATCACATTTATTTCAGTTCCTGGTGATGTTGGAGTTTCTAACTTCACCTATTTCCAAGTTGTACTAGGTTATTTATTTGGGTACATAATTGTTGCTTTAATTTTACTTCCTATTTATTATAAAAATAATGTCACATCAATTTATGAATATCTCGGGAGCAGATTTGGTTATGTTTCCCATAAATCTGGCGCTTTATTTTTCTTTATTTCAAGAATTTTAGGAGCTGCGTTTCGACTATATTTAGTTGCTATTGTTTTACAAACCTTTGTATTTGATACATGGAAAATACCTTTTGAAATTACTGTATGTTTTTCAATATTTTTAATTTGGATATATACTTTTAGAGGAGGAATTAAAACTGTAGTATGGACTGATATGCTACAAACATTCTTAATGATTCTTTCCGTTTTTCTTTCAATCTACTTAATAAATAAAAGTCTTAACTGGACTTTTATTGACTTTATTAGTTCAAAAGAATTTTCTGATTATTCACAAATTTTTGTTTTTGATAATATTTTGGAAAGAAATCATTTTATTAAATCATTTTTAGGTGGAATGTTTATCACAATATGCATGACAGGACTTGATCAAGATATGATGCAAAAAAACTTAACTTGTAAGTCCCTGTCTGAAGCTAAAAAAAATATGCTATTTTTTAGTTTAATTTTAGTATTTGTAACTTTTGTTTTTTTAGTTCTAGGTTGTCTACTATTAATATATTCTAACTATTTTGATATTTCAATTCCTATTTTAAATGGAAATGAAAATACAGATCTTTTATTTCCTGAAATTGCTTTCAACTCTGGACTAGGGTTAACAATGGGAATAACATTCCTTTTGGGTCTGATAGCAGCTGCTTACAGCAGCGCAGATAGTGCTTTAACTTCACTTACTACATCTTTTTGTATTGATTTTCTTGATATTTCAAAAAAAGATGATAAATCAAAAAAAAATATTAGAGTTAAAGTTCACATTATAATGAGCTTAATTTTAGCAATAGTTATTATACTTTATAAAAATTTACTAGACACTAACGTAATTGATGGATTATTAACTTTAGCTGGATATACTTATGGACCTTTACTCGGTTTATTTTCGTTTGGAATTTTAACTAAATATGAAATTAATGATAAATTGAGCATAGTAGTATGCTTAATATCAGTAATTATTGTAGTATTAATTGGAAAAATTCCGCCTGAATATTTAGGTGGATATAATATAGGATATGAGTTATTACCAATTAACGGTTTAATTACATTTTTAGGCTTATTTTTGATTAGAAAATCACCATTTAATCAAAGCACTTCCCCACGTAAATCCACTTCCAAAAGCAGCTAAAACAACAATATCACCTTTACTAATTAGATTTGCTTGAAAAGCCTCCGCTAGTGCGATGGGTATTGACGCTGCTGTGGTATTACCATACTTTGAAATATTATTAAAAACCTGACTATTTTCAAGTTTAAAACTTTTCTGAATAAATTGAGATATTCTCAGATTTGCTTGATGAGGAATTAAAAGTTTAATGTCATTTTTGGTTAAATTATTTTTTTCTAAAGCTTCATTTATAACCTCTGAAAATCTTACAACTGCATTTTTAAAAACAAATTGTCCTTTCATGTATGGTAAATAGCTTTTATCATTAGGATCATTATCTTTCAAGATATCTGAAACCCATCTTGTTCCCATACCTGGTGAAATAACAGACAATTCCTTAGCGTATTTACCTTGTGAATGCAGATGAGTTGATAGTATTCCTCTAGAATTATCTTTTTCCCTTGAAACAACTGCTGCTCCTGCTCCATCACCAAAAATTACTGAAACGCTTCTTCCTCTGGTAGTTTTATCAAGACCAGGGCTATGAGTTTCAGAGCCTATTACAAGAATATTATTATACATTCCTGTTTTGATAAATTGATCAGCAATTGAAAGTGCATAAATAAATCCTGAACACTGATTTCTTACATCTAAGGCTCCAATTGTGTTCATATCCATCATATCTTGAACCATTACACCTGATCCAGGAAAAAAATAATCTGGGCTTAGGGTAGCAAAAATTATAAAATCAATATCCTTATTTTCGAGTTTTGCATCACTAATAGCTAATTCTGCAGCCTTCACTCCCATAACTGAAGTAGTATCTTCAGAGTTTTTTTTTATCCATCTTCTTTCTTTTATTCCAGTTCTCTCTTTAATCCAATCATCACTGGTGTCCATTATTTTTGATAAATCATTATTAGTTACTATATTTTCGGGAAGGTAGAAACCAAGGCCAGAAATTTTTGAATTGAACATAAATTCAGTTTTTTACAATATAACAAAAATGTCATTTTGTCACTAATTGTTTTTTGGTATATGATTTGAATATTATTTTACATGAACAAACAAGATAATGGAAATAATCAACTAAATTCAATTAGAAATGAATTTAATACCAGAGTAAAAACTACAATGTATTTAGGTAACTCAAAGAGAATAAAATTTAATGCTTTTAGAAGGTTTAGAACTATTTAATAAATAAAAATATGAGTAAAGGAAAAATAAATGTTTCGGTTGAAAATATATTCCCACTAATAAAAAAGTTTCTGTACAGTGATCAAGAGATTTTCCTAAGGGAATTAATATCCAACGCAACAGATGCAACAACAAAACTTAAACACTTATCCAATATTGGTGAAACCAAATTTGAAATTAACAACCCAATAATTGAAGTTAAGATCGATAAAAAAAATAAAAAAATTCATATTATAGATCAGGGTGTTGGTATGACAGAAAATGAAGTTAAAAAATACATTAATGAGGTAGCATTTTCTGGAGCAGAAGAGTTTCTTGAAAAATATAAAGATTCAGCAAAAGATAGTGGTATAATTGGTCACTTCGGATTAGGTTTTTATTCTGCATTTATGGTTTCTGAAAAAGTAGAAATAATAACAAAATCATATAAAAATGATTCTGCTGTTCATTGGTCATGTGATGGCTCACCAGAATTTAGTTTGAAAAAACACAACAAAAAACAAAATGGAACTGAAATAATCTTAAGTATTTCAAAAGATTCAAAGGATTATTTAGAGGAAAATAAAATAAGAAATTTGTTGAAGAAATATAATAGATTTATGCCTGTTCCCATAAAGTTTGGAACTAAAGAAGTCGTAAAAAATAATGGAGATGACAAAAACAAAAAAGAAGAAAAAGATATAGTTGATGACATAATTAATATAACTGATCCTGCTTGGACAAAACAACCTAAAGAGTTAGATGAACAGAGCTATAAAGATTTTTACAAAGAATTATATCCGATGAACTTTGAAGATCCATTATTTAATATACATTTAAACGTAGACTACCCTTTTAACTTAACTGGAATCCTTTATTTTCCAAAAATATCTAATGATTTAAATCTTCAAAAAGACAAAATTCAATTATATCAAAATCAAGTTTTTGTAACAGATAATGTAGAAGGTATTGTCCCTGAATTTCTGACACTGCTAAGGGGAGTCATTGATTCACCAGATATACCATTGAATGTCTCCAGAAGCTACTTACAGGTAGATTCTGCAGTTAAAAAAATAACGAACTATATAACAAGAAAGGTAGGTGATAAACTTAATTCAATTTTTAAAAAGGATAGAAATAAGTACCAGGATAAATGGAATGACATTAAAGTAATTATTGAGTATGGAATGCTTAGTGAAGATAAGTTCTATGAAAAAGCAAAAAATTTTGCATTATATCCTTCCTCAGATAATGAATATTATACTTATGATGAATTGATTAATGAAGTAAAGAAAAATCAGACAGATAAAGATAATAAAACAATTATTTTATATGCTACAAATTTAAAAGACCAAGACTCTTACATAAGATTAGCTAAAGATAAAGGATATAAAGTTTTAATTTTGGATTCTCCAATTATAAGTCATCTTATTCAAAAACTAGAATCAACTGAAAAAAACATTTCATTCTCAAGAGTTGATTCTGATACTCTAGAAAATCTAATAAAAAAAGATGAAAAGAATATTTCAAAGCTCGATGATAAGCAAAAAGATAAACTTAAAGGATTTTTAGAAGAAATAATTCCAAAGGAAAAATTCACAGTTCAGTTAGAAGCTTTAGATAGCAGTACTGTACCATTTATGATAACTCAACCAGAATTTATGAGAAGAATGAAGGAAATGCAATCAACTGGTGGTGGTGGTGGTATGTTTGGAAATATGCCTGAAATGCATAATGTTATAGTTAACACAAATAGCAATTTAATTTCAAACATATTAAATACAAAAACTAAGAACAAAAGAGAAAAACTAATTAAACAATCTTTTGACTTAGCAAAATTATCTCAAAATTTACTTAAAGGTGAAGATTTAACAAATTTTATCAAACAAAGCTTTGATTTAATAAAGTAGTTTTATTTGTATAATTTTAAATAATGAAAATTAAGTATTTTTTGTTTGTTATTATTTTAATATCATGCACTAACAACAACAATCTAACAATCGATGTAAATATCAAAGATCTAAAAAAAGGAAAGCTTATTCTTTCAAAATTTGATGACAGCTTGTTTAAATCTATAGATTCATTTAATGTAAGTGGGCAAAAAAATATATCACTTAATACTTATCTTAACGAACCACAAGTTCTTTTTCTGGATCTATTTACGAATGAGTCTAATGATCCATTATCATTATTCTTCTTTGCTGAAAAAGGTGAAATGAAATTAATCTCAACACTAGATAAGTATGGTTATGAACTAAAAGTTATTGGTTCAAAAAATGATTCAATACTAAGAAGCTATCTCAGTTTCAATAAAAAATTTAATGATCAAAAAGTCGATTTAATCAAAAGATCTTTTGAAAATAAAAAAAGCAATAATCAGGATAGTATTTTAATTATTGATAATCTACTTACTAAATTAAATAAAAGGCAGTTTTTACATAATGCAAATTTTGCAATGAGACATAATAAATATGAGGTAGCTCCTTACATTGCAATAAGTGACCTAAAAGAATCAAAAAAAATATTAGATACGATTTACAAATCTTTAGAACATCAAGTTTTAAAATCTAAATATTCAAAAATTTTAAAATCAATTTTATAAACTTAACCAGAAAACTCAACAAAGTTTCTTGGCGTTTCATAAAGAACAACTGTTAATTTACATTTAATACTTATTGCAGTATTTAACCTATTCCAAATGTAAATTGCTAAATTTTCAGTTGAAGTAATTTTGTCTTTAAAATAATTAATATCAAGATTAAGGTTTTTGTGATCTAACTTTTCTTCAATCTCATCTTTAATTATTTTCTTTAAGTCACTTAGATCCATTAACATTCCAGTATCTTCATTAACATCACCATATAATTTAACAATTAGTTCATAATTGTGACCATGATAATTTTCATAACTACATTTTCCAAAAACTTTTAAATTTTTTTCTTTGGACCAAGATTTGTTATACAGCTTATGAGCTGAATTAAAGTGACTTTTTCTACAAATTGTTATTTTCATAAGATTCGAAGTATTTAAAATGTTTATTAAAAATAATTTTTAACCAAGCAGTATATGAAGATGGATTGTTATCTATATCAAGCTTTAAATCAAAAATCTTCATCCATTTAAAATCAGATGCTTCATCAGGGTTTAATATAGGATCAATAGAGTATTTACCAAAAAAAACATGATCATACTCATACTCTGTAAGACCATTTGCAAAAGGTTCCTTGTAAATAAATGAAAAAACTTCATGGAGTTCTGCTTTTATACCCATCTCTTCATTTAACCTGATTTGTGCGCATTTGACTGTAGACAGTCCAATATAAGGATGACTACAACAAGTGTTAGTCCATAATGATCCTGAATGATATTTATTTTCAGCTCTTTTTTGAAGTAAAATTTCTTTATTATGATTAAAAATAAAAATTGAAAAGGCTCTATGAAGAAGACTTTTTTTATGTGCTTCAATTTTATCCTCAGTTCCAATTTTATTGTTATTTAAATCGACAAGAATAACTTTATTCATCATTACAACAAATTTAATTTAATTAGTAATGATACATACAAATAAGACACTATTTTTGTTTTCTGTCAATGAATTTAAATAAAAATATAAATCTTAGAAGAACTTTTGGAATAATATCCCATCCTGATGCTGGTAAAACTACCTTAACAGAAAAGCTATTATTATTTGGAGGCGCTATTAACGAGGCAGGTGCTGTTAAATCCAATAAAATTAAAAAAACAGCTACTAGTGATTTTATGGAAATAGAAAAACAAAGGGGTATTTCAGTATCAACATCAGTACTGTCATTTAATTATTTAGATAAAAAAATAAATATTTTAGATACACCTGGTCATAAAGATTTTGCTGAAGATACATTTAGAACATTAACAGCTGTTGATAGCGTAATTGTAGTAATTGATGTTGCAAAAGGAGTGGAGGAACAAACAGAAAAACTGGTTAAAGTTTGTAAAATGAGAAAAATACCAATAATGATTTTTGTAAACAAATGTGACAGGGAGGGAAAAGATCCATTTGATTTATTAGATGAACTTGAAATAAAACTTGGGTTTAATCTTTCGCCTATAACTTATCCTTTAGGCGTTGGTTATGATTACAATGGTATTATCGATCTATTAAAATCAGAAGTTATTTTGAATGATAATAAACTAAAAAAAATTGAACTTAAATCGATTTTGGAAAATTCTTCCATAATTCATGATAGGATTCTTAAATCATTAAAAGAAGAACTTGAATTAATTGATGGAATTTATCCGAAATTTAATTACGATAACTATTTAAATTGTGAAATTCAACCAGTTTTTTTTGGTTCGGCTCTTCACAACTCTGGGATTAATTTATTGTTAGATTATTTTGCAAAGTATGCTCCCCCACCTGGAAAGAAGGTGACTAAAGAAAGAATAATTGATCCAAATGAAGAAAACTTCAGTGGATTTATTTTTAAAATTCACGCAAATATGGATCCTAAACATAGAGATAGATTATCATTTATTAAAATTGTTTCAGGTGAATTTAAAAGAAATAATATGTATTACCATGTAAGAGGAAAAAAGAGAATAAGATTTAGTAGTCCTAATTCATTTTTTGCTGATAAGAAAGAAGTTATCGATAAATCTTATCCTGGTGATATTATTGGAGTACATGATACTGGTAATTTTAAAATTGGAGATTCTTTTTCAGAAGGTGAACAAATAGAATTTATTGGCATCCCGAGTTTTTCTCCTGAACATTTTAGATATATAATAAATAATGATCCATTAAAATCAAAACAACTTTCAAAGGGTATTAAACAACTTATGGATGAAGGTGTTGCACAGTCTTTCACTCTTAAACTTAATGGTAGAAAAATTATAGGTACAGTTGGCGTTTTACAGTTTGATGTAATAAAATACAGACTTGAGCATGAATATGGAGCTAAATGTAGTTATGAAAATATAAACATTAGAAAAGCATGCTGGATTGATGAAATAAATTCTGACAAAAAGCAATTAGAAGAATTATTTATTAATAAAAATAAATTTATTGCTTTTGATAAAGATAATAAAGTTGTTTTCTTAGCAGATAGCGATTTTACACTTTTGAATACTAAACAAAAGTATGATAAAATCATATTTTACGAAAAATCTGAGTTCTAAACTATGCCTCGCCTTTAGGACCAAAACTTAAAGGAATTATTTCTTTTTTAAAATCCTTAATTGTACCATTAACAGACTCATATTTAGATAAATTATCACTTAAAGCTCTAATAAACTTTTTAGTATGTTCAGGAGAGAGAATGACTCTTGATCTAACTTTAGCTTTAGGAACTCCTGGCATAACATTTATAAAATCAAGAACAAATTCAGTTGGGGAGTGATTAACAACAACTAAGTTAGAATAAATACCATGAGCAATAGAGTCGTCAAGTTGAATATTTAAATTCTTATTTTCTTTATTATCACTCATCTTCACCGAATCTTATTCTCTTACTTTCTAATAAATCTTCGTATTCATCAACGTATCCAACAATAACGTCTTCGAACTCTCTGTTACCTGTACCAGCTGGAATTTTATGACCAACAATTACATTTTCTTTTAATCCATCTAAATTATCTATTTTACCATTAACAGCAGCTTCATTTAATACTTTAGTTGTTTCCTGGAATGATGCAGCAGAAATAAACGATTTGGTTTGAAGAGAGGCTCTAGTTATACCTTGTAAAATTGGAAAACCAGTTGCATTGACAGCGTCTCTTGCGGAAACTAATTTTTTATCTTCTCTTTTTAGTAGTGAATTTTCATCTCTAAGTTCCCTAGCAGAAACAATTTGACCAACCTTCACGTTTTGAGAATCACCTTCAGATTCAATTACTTTTTTTCCATACAGGTTGTCATTCTCCTTTATAAATTCGTTTTTATGTATGATTTGATTTTCTAAAAATGTAGTATCACCAGAATCTTGTATTTGTACTTTTTGCATCATTTGTCTTATGAGTACTTCAAAATGTTTATCATTAATTTTTACACCTTGCAATCTATAAACTTCTTGAACCTCATTAACAAGGTACTGTTGTACAGCAGACGGTCCTTTAATATTTAATATATCATTTGGAGTAATTGCTCCATCAGAAAGTGACATTCCAGCTTTAACGAAATCATTTTCTTGGACTAAAATCTGATTAGATAATTTAACCAAATATTTTTTTATTTCACCAGTTTTTGATTCAACAATAATTTCTCTATTACCTCTTTTAATTTTACCAAAAGTAATAACACCATCTATTTCGCTAACGACGGCTGGATTTGACGGATTTCTTGCTTCAAAAAGTTCAGTCACCCTAGGTAAACCACCTGTTATATCACCAGATTTAGCAGATTTTCTAGGTATTTTAACTAAAATTTTACCTTGTTCTACTTTTTCAGCGTCATCAACAATTAGATGGGCTCCAACAGGTAAATTATAAGTTCTTAGATTTTTACCTTTGCTATCATTTATTAATAATGTAGGAATTAATTTTTTATTCCTCGACTCAGAAATAACTTTTTCTTTAAATCCTGTTTGTTCATCAATTTCAACCTGATATGTAACACCTTTTTCAATATTTTCATATTCAACCTTACCTCCAAATTCTGATATAATTACACCATTATATGGATCCCATTTACATATTATATCATCTTTTTTAATCTTAACTCCACTTTTAATATGAATTGAAGATCCGTAAGGAATTACATTCGAACTTAAAACTATACCTGATTTTGAGTCAAGAACCTTAATTTCACATGTTCTTGATAATACTAAATTAGTTGCATTACCATCGGAATCCTTTGACTTAACAACTTTTAAGTCTTCAATTTCAGTAATTCCATCAAACTTAGAAAGAAGCTTATTCTCTTCAGAAATATTTCCAGCAATTCCACCTACATGAAATGTTCTAAGAGTTAATTGAGTACCAGGTTCACCAATGGACTGAGCAGCAGTAACACCAACAGCTTCACCAATCTGTACCATTTTACCAGTAGCTAGATTTCGGCCATAACATTTTACACAAATACCTCGATCAGCTTCACAAGTCAATGGTGATCTAACCTCAACTGAATCAATTGGCAAAGAACTAATTTTTTTAACAGCCAATTCATTAATTTCATTTCCTGATTTTACAATTATTTGTTGGTTTAACGGATTAAAAATATCATGTAAAGAAACTCTTCCAAGAATTCTCTCTCCTAAAGTCTCTACAACTTCTTCATTTTTTTTCAACGCTTCAACTTTAATTCCTCTTAAAGTATGGCAATCCTCAATATTAACAATTACATCTTGAGCTACATCTACTAATCTTCTGGTTAAATAACCGGCATCTGCAGTTTTTAATGCAGTATCAGCTAAGCCTTTTCTGGCACCATGGGTTGAAATAAAGTATTCGAGAATTGATAAACCTTCTTTAAAATTAGATAAAATTGGATTTTCAATTATCTCTCCGCCACCTGAGCTAGCTTTTTTAGGTTTAGCCATAAGTCCTCTCATACCAGTTAACTGCCTAATTTGTTCTTTTGAACCCCTAGCTCCAGAATCAAGCATCATATAAACGGAATTAAATCCTTGTTGATCTTCCCTAATTCTTTTCATGGCAAGCTCGGTAAGAGCTGCATTAGATGAAGTCCAGACATCAATAACTTGATTATATCTCTCATTATTTGTTATTAGACCCATATTATAATTGGAAATTATGGAATCTACATCTTTATTTGCAGAATCAATCATTTCAATTTTTTCATTAGGTATAATAATATCCCCCAAACTAAAAGATAATCCACCTTTAAAAGCAAAAGTGAAACCCATGTCTTTAATTTTGTCTAAAAATTCAGCAGTTTCTGGGATGCTAGTCAATTTTAAAATTTCTCCAATGATACCTCTTAGTGATTTTTTATTAAGAACTTGATTAATAAAACCAGCTTTTGGTGGAACAACTTCATTAAAAAGAACTCGTCCAACAGTTGTTTGAATTATTTTGCTCTCAATTTCATTATGCTCATTAAGATCATTAGTTTTAACTTTAATTGAAGCGTTCAAGTCAACCTTTTTTTCGTTGTATGCAATATTAACTTCGTCACTCGAATAAAAAACCAACCCTTCACCTTTAACTTTTTTATTTTCTGTAGACTTTTTTTCTTTTGTCATGTAATATAAACCTAAAACCATGTCCTGAGACGGAACAGTTATAGGAGATCCATTTGCTGGATTTAAAATATTATGAGATGCTAACATTAATAATTGTGACTCAAGAATTGCTTCAGGTCCAAGGGGAAGGTGAACGGCCATTTGGTCACCATCAAAATCAGCATTAAATGCAGTACAAACTAAAGGATGTACTTGAATTGCTTTACCTTCAATAAGTATCGGTTGAAATGCCTGAATACCAAGCCTATGTAAAGTAGGAGCTCTATTTAAAAGAACTGGATGTCCTTTTAAAACATTTTCTAAAATATCCCAAACTAATGGTTCTCTTGTATCAATAATTTTTTTAGCTGACTTTACAGTTTTAACAATTCCTCTTTCAATTAATTTTTTTACGATAAATGGCTTGTATAATTCAGCAGCCATATCTTTAGGTATTCCACACTCATAAAGTTTCAGTGTTGGACCTCCAACAATAACGGAACGAGCAGAATAATCAACTCTTTTACCTAATAAATTTTGTCTAAACCTTCCCTGCTTACCTTTTAGTGAATCAGAGAGAGATTTTAAGGGTCTATTAGCTTCAGTTTTTACAGCTGATGATTTTTTAGTATTGTCAAATAATGAGTCTACAGATTCTTGAAGCATTCTTTTTTCATTTCTAAGAATAACTTCAGGTGCTTTTATTTCAACAAGCCTCTTTAATCTGTTATTTCTGATAATTACTCTCCTATATAAATCATTTAAATCAGATGTAGCAAATCTACCTCCATCAAGAGGAACCAAAGGTCTTAGCTCAGGTGGAATTACAGGAATTACCTTTAATATCATCCATTCAGGTCGATTTACTTTATTTATATTGGATTCTCGTAAAGATTCAACAACTTGGAGTCTCTTCAAAGATTCCATCTTTCTTTGTTTGGATGTTTCGTTATTAGCTTTATGTCTAAGCTCATATGAAAGCTCATCAAGATCAATTCGAGAAAGTAATTCAATTAAACATTCAGCTCCCATTTTAGCAATAAATTTATTTGGGTCTGAATCATCAAGGAATTGATTTTCAGCAGGGACAGATTCAGCAATATTTAAATATTCTTCTTCTGTTAGGAAATCCATTTTATTAAGTGGATTTCCTTCACTATCAACAGCTAAGCCAGCCTGAATGACAACATACCTTTCATAATAAATTATCATATCTAACTTTTTGGTAGGAAGACCCAATAAGTAACCTATTTTGTTTGGAAGAGATTTAAAATACCATATGTGAGCTACTGGAACAACGAGATTAATATGTCCTACCCTGTCTCTTCTAACTTTTTTTTCAGTGACTTCAACACCACATCTATCACAAACAATTCCTTTGTATCTAATTCTTTTATATTTTCCACATGCACATTCATAGTCTTTAACAGGTCCAAATATTCTCTCGCAAAACAAACCATCTCGTTCAGGTTTATGGGTTCTGTAATTAATAGTCTCTGGCTTTAAAACTTCTCCTCTAGATGATGCAAGAATAGTTTCTGGTGAAGCTAATCCAATGGATATTTTATTAAATTTTTTTGTTTTATTGATTTCCATAAATGAAATTATATTTTATTCTTCTAGTCTTATATCTAACCCTAAGCCCTTTAACTCATGCATTAGAACATTAAATGATTCTGGTAAACCAGCATCTGGCATTTTATCACCTTTAACAATTGCCTCATATGCTTTAGCTCGTCCGATGACATCATCAGATTTGATTGTTAAAATTTCTTGCAATGTGCTTGATGCACCATATGCTTCTAAAGCCCATACTTCCATTTCACCAAACCTTTGGCCACCAAACTGTGCTTTTCCACCTAGCGGCTGTTGCGTAATTAATGAATATGGTCCTATTGATCTTGAATGCATTTTATCATCAACCATATGACCTAACTTAAGCATATAAATAACACCAACTGTTGCTGCTTGATCAAATTTTTCGCCGGAACCACCATCATATAAATATGTATGACCATATCGAGGAACATCTGCTTTATCAGTCAATGAGTTGATTTCATCTAGAGTCGCTCCATCAAAAATTGGAGTTGAAAATTTTTGACCTAGCTTTTCACCAGCCCATCCTAAGACTGTTTCATAAATTTGACCAATGTTCATCCTTGAGGGAACACCTAAAGGATTTAAAACAATATCTACTGGTGTACCGTCTTCTAAGAAAGGCATATCTTCTTGTCTAACAATTCTAGCAACAATTCCTTTATTTCCATGGCGTCCAGCCATTTTATCTCCAACTTTAAGTTTTCTTTTCTTTGCTACATAAATCTTGGCTAATTTCATTATACCAGCAGGCAGTTCATCACCAACAGAAATTGTAAATTTTTCTCTTCTGAGCATACCTTGAATATCATTTTCCTTTATTCTGTAGTTATGCAATAAAGAAGAAGCAAGTTGATTAGCTTTTTTATCAACACTCCAATTAGTTTCAGTTAAATGAATATAATCATCGATTTCATTCAAGATTTTTTGTGAGTACTTTTTACCTTTAGGTATAACTTCTTCTCCTAAATCATTAAAAACACCTTGGCAAGTTTTTCCACTTAGAAGTAAATAAAGTTTAGAGATCATCTTGCTTTTTAAATCTTTAAATAAAAGATCAAATTTAATTTCAAGCTTCTTTAACAAATCTTTATCGTCAGCTCTTCTTCTTTTATCCTTGATAGTCCTAGAAAAAAGTTTTTTATCGATTACTATCCCCTTGAGAGAAGGTGGTGCTTTTAATGAAGCATCTTTTACATCTCCAGCTTTATCTCCAAAAATTGCTCTCAATAACTTCTCTTCGGGTGTTGGATCAGATTCACCTTTTGGTGTAATTTTTCCAATTAAAATATCTCCTGATTTTACTTCAGCACCAACTCTTATCATACCATTCTCATCTAGGTTACTCGTAGCTTCCTCACTAACGTTTGGAATGTCGCTAGTCAACTCTTCCATACCCAATTTTGTATCTCTAACATCAAGAGAATATTCATCAATATGAATTGAGGTAAAATAATCGTCCCTAACTACTTTTTCAGAAATCACAATAGCATCTTCAAAATTATAACCCTTCCAAGGCATAAATGCTACTTTTAAATTTCTACCTAAAGCTAATTCACCAGATCTAGTTGCATAACCCTCGCAGAGTACTTGACCTTTTTTAACTTTATCTCCTTTTTTAACTATAGATTTTAAATTAATGCAGGTACCTTGATTAGTTTTTCTAAACTTAACTAAAGAGTATGTTTTTTCCTCATTTTCAAATGAAATTGACTTTTCATCGTCAGACATTTTATACTTAATTGTGATTTTTTGAGAATCAACATAGGTTACTACACCGTCCATATCAGCATTTAATAAAACCCTTGAGTCAGAAGCAACTTGTTTTTCTAGTCCGGTTCCAACAATAGGAGATTCTGGTTGCATCAATGGTACTGATTGACGCATCATATTAGAACCCATTAGAGCTCTATTCGCGTCATCATGCTCTAAAAATGGAATTAATGATGCAGAAATTGATGCAATCTGATTTGGAGCGACATCAATATAGTCAACATCATTTGGATCAACTACAGGATAGTCAGCTTCAAGTCTAGCAATAACTTTTTCAGTGAGAATATTACCATCTTTGTCTCTTTTAATATTGGCTTGAGTAATTAATTTACCTTCTTCCTCTTCTGCAGATAAATATTTAAAATTATTTATATCAATTTTACCATTATTAACTTCACGATACGGAGTTTCAATAAATCCAAGGCTATTAACTTTGGCAAAAACACTCAACGAAGAAATAAGACCAATATTTGGACCCTCAGGTGTTTCAATTGGACATAATCTACCGTAATGAGTATAGTGAACATCTCTAACTTCGAATCCAGCTCTTTCTCTGGAAAGTCCTCCAGGTCCTAATGCAGATAGCCTTCGTTTGTGTGTTAACTCAGCAAGTGGATTAGTTTGGTCCATGAACTGAGACAATTGGTTTGTTCCAAAAAAGGTATTAATTACTGAGGATAAAGTTTTAGCATTAATAAGATCAATAGGTGTAAAAACTTCATTATCTCTTACATTCATTCTTTCCCTTATTGTTCTTGCCATTCGAGAAAGACCAACACCAAATTGACTTGATAATTGTTCACCAACAGTCCTTACTCTTCTATTTGATAAGTGGTCAATATCATCAATCTCAGCTTTAGAATTTATTAGTTCAATTAAAAACTTAATAATTGTAATTATATCATCTTTAGTTAGAACTAGATTTTCCATGTCAATGTTTAAACCTAATTTTTTATTCATTCTATACCTTCCAACTTCACCTAAATTATATCTCTGATCAGAAAAAAATAATTTATCAATGATTCCTCTCGCGGTTTCTTCATCAGGCGGTTCAGCATTTCTAAGTTGACGATAGACATGCTCGACAGCTTCCTTTTCTGAATTGGTAGGGTCTTTTTGTAATGTATTTAATATGACAGAATATTCGTTACCATCTAAATCTTCTTTATTAAGTAGTATTGTTTTAGTATTTGATTCAATAATCAATTCAATATTTTCCTTATCGATTACTGTATCTCTATCTAAAACAACTTCATTTCTTTCAATTGAAATAACCTCACCTGTGTCTTCATCAACAAAATCTTCATACCAGGAATTAAGAACTCTTGCAGCTAGTTTTCTACCTGTAAGTTTTTTTAAACCAGACTTAGAAACTTTAACCTCTTCAGCAAGATCAAAAATTTCTAATATATCCTTATCTCTTTCATAACCAATTGATCTTAGAAGAGTAGTAACGGGTAACTTTTTTTTTCGATCAATATACGCGTACATGACACCATTAATATCAGAAGCAAATTCAATCCATGATCCTTTAAAAGGAATTACTCTAGCAGAATACAACTTTGTACCATTAGCATGGAAAGATTGGCCAAAAAATACACCTGGAGATCTATGCAATTGAGAAACAACTACTCTTTCAGCACCATTAATTATAAATGTACCACTTCCAGTCATGTAAGGAATTACACCTAAGTAAACATCTTGAACTATAGTTTCAAAATCTTCATGCTCGGGATCAGTACAATATAATTTTAATCTGGCCTTAAGCGGAACACTGTATGTTAACCCTCTTTCTATACACTCATGCATTGAGTATCTTGGTGGGTCAACAAAATAATCCAAAAATTCTAATACAAATTGGTTTCTAGCATCTGAAATTGGAAAGTTTTCAAGAAAGGTTTTATAAAGCCCTTCATCACTTCTTTGATCAGACTTAGTTTCTAGCTGAAAAAAATCTTTAAAAGATTTAACCTGAACATCTAAAAAGTCAGGATAATTAGGTATGTCTGATGAATTTGCAAAATTTTGTCTTGTTGATGTACTCATTAATTTAATTTTAGTTAAAGAACATTTAATAAGCCTAATTTTTAGACTTATGATTTATTTGACAGAGCTATAAACTATTTAAGCTCTACTTCAGCACCAGCTTCTTCAAGGGAGGTTTTTATTCCTTCAGCTTCATCCTTAGCAATATCTTCTTTGATATTACTTGGTGCATTGTCAACAAGTTCCTTAGCTTCTTTTAAACCTAAGCCTGTAAGTTCTTTAACTAATTTAACAACAGCTAGTTTTGACCCACCGGCTGCATTAAGCACAACAGTAAATTCTGATTTTTCTTCTGCTGCCTGTTCACCAGTTCCTCCAGATGCAGGGCCAGACACAACTGCAGCTGCGGCAGCAGGTTCTATACCATATTCATCTTTAAGAATATCAGCAAGTTCATTTACTTCTTTTACTGTTAAGTTTACTAATTTTTCTGCAAAATCTTTTAAATCTGCCATTTTATATATTTTAAGTTATTTTAATTATTCTCATCTTTTTCAGAAAGTGTTTTTAAAACACTACTGATTTTACTTCCACTCGATTTAAGAGCAGAAATTAAATTCTTGGTTGGAGCCTGAAGGAGCCCAATAATTTCTCCTAACAACTCTTCCTTAGATTTAATATTTACTAATGTTTCTAATAGATCATCTCCAAGATAAATTGATTCTTCAACAAATGCACCTTTTAAAATTGGTTTTTCAGATTTTTTTCTGAAATTTTGTATAACCTTAGCAGGAGCATTCCCCACATCAGAAAGCATCAATGCTGTGTTACCTTTTAAAACCGATTTAAGTTCTCCAAAATCTTTATTAACTTCTTCCATTGCTCTAAATAATAAAGTATTTTTAACAATTGATAATTTAATATTAGATTTGAAACAGGCTCTTCTAAGTTTTGAAGTTGAAACAGCATCTAAACCAGAGCAATCTGCAAGGTAAACAATAGAATTATTATCTAAGTTAGACTTGATAGATTCAATCATATTTGTTTTTTCTTCTCTAGTCATTTTAAATTGTATTAGTGTCAATTTTAATTCCTGGACTCATTGTACTAGACATAGAAATACTTTTTAGGTATACACCTTTGGATGAGGATGGTTTAATTTTAATGATGTGATTAATAACCTCCGAAGCATTTTCTAATATTTTGTCTGCATCAAAAGAAACCTTACCGATAGATACGTGTACTACTCCATTTTTATCAACCTTAAAGTCAATTTTACCAGCTTTAACTTCTTGAACTGCATTACCAATATTCATAGTTACGGTACCAGTCTTAGGGTTCGGCATTAAACCTCTCGGACCTAAAATCCTTCCTAGAGGACCTAGCTTACCCATAATACTTGGCATGGTTATAATAACATCCACATCAGTCCATCCATCCTTGATTTTTTTAATGTATTCATCTAAACCAACTAAATCAGCACCTGCATTTTTTGCTTCATCTTCTTTATCTGGTGTTACGAGAGCTAGAACTTTAACATCTTTACCAGTACCATTTGGAAGAGTTACAACACCTCTAATATTTTGATCTGCTTTTTTAGGATCAACACCAAGATTTACAGCAATATCAATTGATGAATCAAATTTAAGCTTAGAAAAATCTCTAATTATTTTTGATGCTTCTTGAAGACTATATAATGAATCTCTGTCAAATTTAGACATTGAATCTTTTCTATTTTTTGTCAATTTTGCCATAATATAAATTATAAAAAAGGTGATTGACCTTTAACATTTAAACCCATTGACCTAGCAGTACCAGCAACCATCTTCATTGCAGATTCGACAGTAAAAGCATTTAAATCAACCATCTTATCTTCAGCTATTTTCTTAATTTGATCCCAAGTTACAGATGCAACCTTAATTCTGTTAGGCTCACCTGAACCTTTTTTTACCTTAGCAGCTTCAAGTAACTGAGCAGCGGCTGGCGGTGTTTTAACAACAAACTCAAAAGATTTGTCTGCAAAAACAGAAACAACTACAGGCACAACCTTACCTGGCTTATCTTGAGTTCTGGCATTAAACTGCTTGCAGAATTCCATAATATTCACACCGGCAGCTCCTAATGCAGGACCAACAGGTGGTGATGGATTCGCAGCACCTCCCCTAATCTGTAACTTTAAAACTTTTTGTACTTCTTTTGCCATTAATAAATTTTTAATTTTTGAGTTTGGAAGCCCTCAAAAATGTTTTATATGTAACATTTATACTTTTTCAACCTGCATATAGGAAAGCTCTAACGGAGTTTTCCTGCCAAAAATCTTTACCATAACTTCAAGTTTTCTTTTTTCTTCATTAACTTTCTCAATAGTTCCATTAAAACCGTTAAATGGACCGTCTATTACTTTAATATTTTCCCCTATTGTAAATGGAATTGCTATGTTTTCACCTTCCATAGAAAGCTCGTCAACTTTTCCGAGCATTCTACTAACCTCGTTTGATCTCAAAGGAACAGGATCACCACCCTTAGTTTCACCTAAAAAACCTAAAATATTTGGAAATGATCTGATTGTATGTGGAATTTCACCTGTTAAGTTTGCTTTAATCATTATGTATCCTGGAAAATAAACTTTTTCTTTACTTACTTTTTTACCATTTCTAATTTGAACCACTTTTTGAGTTGGAACGATAACGTCCTCAACAAAATCAGCAATATTAAGTCTTTTTACTTCACTTTCAATATAATCTTTGATCTTATTTTCTTGACCACTGATTCCTCTAATCACATACCACTTTTTTTCTACAACTTCTGTCATTATCACACTAATTGAAAATAAAATTTAAAAATTTCAGAAAGAATAGTATCTGCTACCCAAATTATTAACGCAAAAATTACAGAAAAAACTAAAACCACTAAAGTCATCTTTTGAAGTTCTATCATTGGAGTCCATGTAACATGATCTCT